>CAZNSL010000856.1:0-2993 GCA_964574975.1 uncultured Alcaligenaceae bacterium
AGCAGGTTCCAGATTTCGACGCCCGAATCGGAGATGGCGTCGCCGTCGCGGATCGCGATGGCCGCGGCCTGGGCCATCCACGGCAACTTCGGGTTGCGGCCCATACCGGCGAGCCGCTCCTGCCAGCGGGCGTGTTCGATGGGATCGTCGTCCTCGCCGCCGTCGGTCTGGTCGACGGGGTAAGTGCCGCGCGCCTCGGCCGGGATTTGCTTGCACCACTGGCCGATATCGGCGGGCAGGTTGCCGGCCGGCGGGGCATCTTGCGCGACCCGCCGGCCGGGGTGGCTGGCGTAGGCGGCCATGCACTCGGATGGGGCGTGGACGACGAGTGCCCCGCGGCGGCGGGCCTCCGCGATGAACCGGTTCATCCGCGGGGCCAGTTCGTCGACGCGGCGGACGGCGTTGATGCTGTGGTGGGCATCCCACACGTCGCAGACGATGACGGCCGTCCGCGTCGCGTCCCACGTCTCGGCGGCTTCGCGGACATCCGGCGTGCGCGTCCGCTTGTGAACGACGATATCGGCAGCGAACGCCGGCGACGCGAACAGCGCGAGCGCCAGCAGATGGCGGGAAAGGCTCATGGTTGGTGTCCCCGGCGGGCCACCCTACGGTATAGCCGCCACCGGCCGCCGCGTCATTCCTCGTCGCCCTCCAAGCGCCAGCGCACCACCGCAGCCGATGTCGTCGGCTTCATCGCCTGGCCCGGCTTCGTCGTGTAGCCGTAGGTGCCGTCGAAGATCAAGAGTAGCGACTGAATCGCCTTCGCGTTCCGGTCGTAGATGGCGATGCCGTCGGCCGTGGCCGCGCCGACGGAATGCTCGGTGGTGTCGTGCGTCCAGTCCACTTGCCAACGCCCGGTCAAGCGTACGACGGCTCGACGGGCGTCGGCCGACTCGACCTCGGCGGTGAGCGTTGCGAGTTTGGCGTCCTGTGGTCGGGGCCGCAAGCGCGTGTCGCCGTAGGGCGAAAGCACCGGAGTGAAGGCGCGAGCGGCACTCTCGGGCAACGTCCAGCGTTCGCCCACCGTCGCGGCCTTCGGAGCGAACTCCTGCCATTCGTCCTTGGTAAGCGACACGCTGAAGACGAGGCCATTGTCGGCGCGGTTGTAGGCCACGAGTCGCACGCCGCCGTCGGGCCGGATGCCCGCCCCGCGGTACGGCAGCGGTTTCGCCTTGGCCGTGCGCAGCGCGACGGGGCCGAACTTCGCCAGTGACGTGTCGAGAAGTTCGACGACGGCGTCGGCGAACTTCGGGTTGGGCCGGTACGGCGCGCCGGGGCCATTGCCCTGCCGCTCCGACGGGTGGCCGTCCTTCTCGGCGCTCATGCCGGCGATGACCTTCCCGTCGGGGCCGACGATCCAGAGGCCCTGGCCCTGCAAATCCTTCTGTTTGAGGATGGATCGCCAGACTGCGAGGCTGGGAGCTTTCGGGTCGCGGGTTGGGTCGTTGTTGTTGAAGTGGGTCGGGACGAACGAGTCCGAGACGCGCCGGACGACGCGCTCGTCGGTCAGGGTGCCCGCACGGAGCACGTTGGCGTACATTCAGCAGCCTTCGAGGCCGTTATCGGGTCGTGCGCGGCCGCCGTAGCCCCAGAGGAACAGCGGCCGGTTCTCGGCCTTCGCCACGGCCAGCGCTTCGGCCAAGTCGTGGACCCAGGGGATGTCCTGGTAGCGGAGTTGCTCCTTCTTGGGCAAAAGTGTCGCGGCACGGCGTTCGAGCTGATCGAGCGTCGGCCGCGGCTGGCCCGGCGCGGCGATGGCGAGCGCGAGGATGGCAAGAAACGATTGCAGGGTTTTTGACGGCATGGTGACATCCTTGCGTGGAATGGGCGAGCCGCGCTCGTGGATCGTGGGGTCACAATAGGGAGTCGGCTGGGCGTAGCATCGGCGATTTCAGATCTGAAATATGAGAATTGAAATGGCGTTCGCCCCCAACCGGCCGCGGCGGCATAGGGTAAGGGCGGTCGCAACTCGGAAAGCGGTTCAACCGGAACGCCATCATGAAGTACGAGCGATTCGAAGACCTGCCGGTGTGGAAGGCGGGCCAGGACTTGGCCGCGCGCGTCTACGCGCTGACGCGGCACCGCCCGTTCGCGCCGCCGGGCGACCTCGGCGACCAGTTGCGCCGTGCGGCGTTGTCGGTGTCGAACAACGTCGCGGAGGGCTTCGAGCGCGGTTCGACGGCAGAGTTGTTGATGTACCTGTACATCGCCCGCGGATCGGCCGGCGAGGTGCGCTCGATGCTGCACTTCGCCGCCCGATGGGCGACGGCGAGCGAATTCGCGGGCGATTCGAATATCTCAAATCTCAAATCTGAGATCTCAGATCTGATTGCCCTCGCCGAGTCGTGTTCGCGCCAACTCCGCGGCTGGGCCGACAGCCTCCAGAACACCGACATCAAGGGACAACGCCATCTCAATGACCAGACGCGCGCCGCCTACGACGCCTCCCGGCGAGCGGACACATTTTGGGCCAAAATCGACGCGATGAACCGCGCCAACCTTGAGAAGTGGACGCGGGAGGCGGGCCAGGACCGAGCCGACCCGCCGCCCGAATCGTGAGCGATACCGGCGATTTGAGATCTGAGATTTCAAATCTCAAATCTCAAATCTCAAATCGCTCCGACATCACGGCTTCGCCGTCGTCGGGAACGCCGGCCGCTCCGGCTTCTTCGGCGGGTTCTTCCGCAACTCCGCCAGCGCGATCTCGATGGCCTTCTCAAGCTGCGGGTCCTTACCCGCGATCACCTGCGCCGGCCACTGCTCGACCTCCACGTCCGGCGGCACGCCCTCGTTCTCCACCGTGTAGCCCTTCTCCGGCGTCCAGAACGCCAGGTCGGGGGCCGTCACCCGGCCGCCGTCCATCAACGTCGGGAAGCCGAGGATGCCGACCAGGCCGCCCCAGGTTCGCTTGCCGACCAACGGCCCTAGCTTTTCTTTGTGGAACATCCAAGGCAACAGGTCGCCGCCGCTGCCGGCCGTCTCGTCGATTAGCA
>CAZNSL010000857.1:0-2986 GCA_964574975.1 uncultured Alcaligenaceae bacterium
GTGGGACTCGTTCCACTCGTCCCACCCTACAAGTCACACCGTATCAGGTGAAGAACTCGACGCGCGGCTCCGGGCGGTCGCCTCGGCGATTCAGCCACAGGATCGACGCCGTGCCGAACAGGGCGACGCCCTGGGCCAACAGCGCCAGGCACAACCAACACGTCCGATCGATGGCGTAGCTGGCCACTTCCACGTCGCGCCGCAGGTCGCGCTTCTGCGCCTCCAGGGCGTTCGGCTTGGCTCCGTCGGCCGGCGCAGCTAAGGGCGGAACCGTCGTCTCCGCGGCCAGGGCCGCCGCCTTCTCCACGCCGAAGCCGAACGCGAGCGGCCAGATCAACAGCACCGGCAGGATCAGTCCGAGGACGGCGAGGACTAAGTCGCGATGACGCCAGATGCGTTGGACGGCGTCCGGTATCGTGAAATCGACCAGGCTCGTTGCGATGACGCCCACCGACAGGAGGGCAGCGGGGATCAGCAGAAGGCAGTAGAGCAGGAGCAGTCCATCGACGCTGCTGTTCTTTTCCAGGGCCTCGTGCTTCTTCATCACGTCTTCGCCGGCGGGATCGGCGATTTTCACCGCGCCGCGCATGGCCTTCCACGCACTCTGCGTGTATACCGGCGTGCCGTTCGGGTACGCCCCGACCCACGGGAAGAACGACAGCACGAACGCCGCGATAAGCCCAATCGGTGCGAGCCAGCGCACCCAGCGACGGCTGAGCGTCAGCGAGCAGCAGGGGTCGCCCGACCGACTCGCTTCGGTCGGCGCGGTCGTCGTCGTAGGGGCCGGCGGTGCGGCGGGCGGCGCGGGCGGTGGCGGGGCCGGCTTCGGGATCGGCGACGGCGGCACGGCGTCGATTGCGGCCGGCGTCAACGCCGGCGGGGTGAACGTCTCGCCGCACAGCGGGCACTGCGTCGGCTTACCGGCCGCCTCGTCGGGTACGGCCACGCGCTTCTGGCAACTCGGGCACAGGATGTTCATGCGGGTCTCTCGGCCGCGTGGGCTTTGAACGCCCGCGGCAGGTAGTCAATCAGGTCGCTAGAAGCCATGCCCGCCTCGCCCAGTTCGTCGCGGGCCAGATCGCCGGCCCGGCCGTGGATGTATACGCCCAGCACCGCTGCGAGGAACGGGTCGAACCCCTGGGCCATCAGCGAGGCGACGACGCCGGTCAGCACGTCGCCGGTGCCGCCGGTGGCCATGCCGGGGTTGCCGGTCGCGTTGCGGTACAACCGCCGGCCGTCGGTCACGAGTGTACCGGCCCCCTTGAGGATCAACACGCAGCCGATATCGGCGGCGTAGCGCAAGGCTTGAGGCTCGCGGTCCTGTTGTTGCGCTGCGACCGGAACGCCCGCAAGCCGAGCGAACTCGCCGGGGTGCGGCGTCAACACCAGCGGGCCGCGTCGGCGCAGCGCCTCCGGACGGTTGGCGACTGCGTTCAACCCGTCGGCGTCGAGGACGATCGGCTTTTGCGACCGGGCCATCAGGGCGACGACGACCTGCGTGACGCCGAGGCTCCTGCCCAGACCGGGACCGACGGCGAGAACATCGCGCTCGGCCGCCAGCGCCAGCGCGGGGGCCTCGGCCGCGGCCGTGAGGAGGCCAGCGGCGTCCGACGGCAAGGCGGCCGTCATGTAGCTCGGGCTGAACGTGGCAACGACGGCTTGGGCGGCATCCGCGGTGGCGACGGTGACGAGTCCGGCTCCGCTTCGCAGCGCGCCGAGGCCGCACAGGGCGGCCGCACCGCCCATGGCGCGCGAGCCACCGACGACGAGGACGTGGCCGAACTCGCCTTTGTGGGCGTCGGCGACCCGCGGCGGCAGCGTCGGGATTTTCGTAACGATCTCGGCCGGCATAGTCGGTCCGGGGTGCGTGTCGGGAATGGCTGGGTCGTTCTAGCGGCCCGTCAGCGCTCGTCCAGTTCGGTCGGCGTGCGTGGCCAATCGTCTTTGAGCAGCCGCGACAGCGAGCGGTCGGCCAGGACGCGGCCGCCGGTCTGGCAGCGCGGGCAGTAGCTCGTCTCGTTCTCCGCATAGACGATGCGCTCGACCTTGACGTGGCAAACCGGGCACGGCATGCCGTAGCGACCGTGGACGGCCATCGCCGGGTGGAACGCCGTCACCTTGGCCGGCCAGCCGTCGCCGGCCTCGGTCCGCAACCGCTCGGTCCATTCGATGAAGACTTCGCGCACCGCGGCAAACAGCCGTGCGGCCTCGGCATCGGTGAGCTTCTGCGACAGGGCGAGCGGCGATAGTTTGGCGCGGTGGAGGATTTCGTCGGAATACGCATTGCCGACGCCGCTGATGAGTCGCGGGTCGGTCAGGGAACGCTTGAGCGTGTGGTTCTCGCGCCGCAGGGCTGCCGCGAACGTCGCCTCGTCCGCGGCGAGCGGTTCCAGGCCGCCGGGGTCGTGCCGTGCCAACTCCGCCTCGCCGCGGACGAGGTGCAGCGACGCCCGTCGCTTCGTGCCGGCCTCGGTGAATAGGAGCGTGCCCGAATCGAAGTCGAACGCGACGAGGCCGATCTTGCCCGGCGGCTTCGCCCCGGCCGGTTTCCACTGGAGCCGGCCGGCGATCATCAGGTGGATGACGAGGAATAGGTCGCTGTCGAGGGCCAGCACGATCCGCTTGCCGAGCCGCCACAGGCCGACGACACCGCGGCCGTGCGACTCGGCAATCGGTGGCTCGAACGTGCGCAGGACGAACGGGTTGAACAGCCGGACGCGCGTCAAGGTTTGGCCGAGGACGCGCGGCCGCAGGCAGTCGAGGTAGACGGCGATGTCTGGTAGCTCAGGCATGGCGACTTGGTATGAACCGGCGGCCCCAGTGGGCGGATCGACTTTCCGGAAAACCGACCAGCCCGGAGCGCCAGCGACGGGTTTACGCGACCCGTCGCTGGCGCTCCGGGCTGGTGAACGAACCTGTCGCTGGCGCTCCGGGCTGGTGAACGAACCCGTCGCTGGCGCTCCGGGCTGGCTATTGGCAGTTAAGG
>CAZNSL010000858.1:0-2974 GCA_964574975.1 uncultured Alcaligenaceae bacterium
GGGTTCTCGTCTCCGGTCGCTGACGCTCCCGGCTCGCCATGTTTCGCCCGCCCCCAATCGACGACGAGGGTCTCGCCGAACGGACCGAGCATGACGTTGGCCGGCTTGAGGTCGCGATGGACCACCCCCTGGGTGTGGGCGTAAGCGATGGCGTTGCACGCGGCCACGAACCGGGCCAGCAGGGTGCGGAAGTCGAGCGAGCGGTAGTCGACGCGGCCCGGCGCGTGGAAGCGGGCGGCCGCCGCTTGCAGGCTCTCGCCGCGGACGAAGCGCATCGCGTAGTACGGCTGACCGTGGGCATCGCGGCCCAGGCCGTAGACCGGTACGATGCCGGGGTGTTCCAGCCGGCCGGTCAGGACGCCCTCGCGCTCGAAGCGAGCGGCGTCCTCGGGGGCGAAAGCCACGTCGTCCTTGAGGCGCTTCAGGGCAACCTCGCGGCCGAACTCGCGGTCGAGGGCAACGTAGACGCAGCCCAACCCGCCCTCGGCGTGCGTCGCCTGCGGGATGTAGCGCGCCGCCTGGAACGCCGCCACCAGATCGCGCGGTGCGGCGCCGCCGCCGGATGCGACGGCGAGCGTCGCATCGGCGGCGTCGGCGGGGCGACCGGCGGTGGGCGTCGGGTGGTCGGGCATGCGATTCAGTATACCTCAGTCATCCTAAGTTCGCGGCGCTTCATAGAAGCGTACGGGAGACTACGCGCCGAGCATGCGCCACAACTCCGCGGGCACGGCGGCGAAGTCGCGGAAGCAAAGATCGGCGTCGGCGGCGAACGGTAGGTCGCGGCCGTGCGTGAGAAGCGCCGTCCTCGCCCCGGCCGCCCGGCCACAGCGCACGTCGTAGACGAAGTCGCCGACCATCAGCAACTCGGCCGGCGCGAGGCCCCACGCCGCGGCCAGCCGCAGCAGGCCGCCGGGGTCGGGCTTGAATGGTGCATCCTCGCGCGACAGCACCGCGGCGAAGCCGGTCAGGCCGCAGCGGGCCAACGACACCTCGGCCGCCGCCCGCGAGTTGCGCGTCAGCACCGCCCGCGGCACGCCCAACCCGTCCAGCCGGGTCAGGAACTCGACGACGCCCGGCAGCAGTTCGGCCAGCGCCGCCGCGTCGCGTTCGTGCCGGTCGAGGACGTGCCAGGCCGCATCGGGCAAGTCGGCCATCGCTTCGAGGATCGGCGTGCCGGACGGAAGACCGAGGTCGCGGCGCAGCGCCTCGAAGTCGATGCGCTGGAGGACGAGGGTACCGTCGAGATCGAAGACCACGCCGCGCACCGGCGGCGCGTTCGCCACGTTGCTCATAGTCGCCATTCTGCGGAGATTCCAACGATGCGGCAAAGCTTCGCCAAAGTTCCATCGCCGCCCCGGCCGATGAAGACGGCGGAAGTTACCGCGCGAGGGATTGCGATGCTCGATTACCGCTGGTTCCGCCTCGGCCCTGCGGCCGTGGCCGTGGCCCTGGGCTGCCAGTCGACCAACGTTCGCCTGGACACGCCGCCCACCGATATCCGCGCCCAGTCCGCCGACGACAAGCCGGCCGTCCTGCCGCCGCCCGGCGAGAACGCGTCCGACAGCCCCAAATCCGCGGACGGGGCGAAGGACCTCGCGCCGCCAACTGCCCCCGCCGCGCAGGTGCCCGTGCAACCGCCGGCCGCACCCGCCGCGCCGGCGACGATTCCGGTGAGCCTCGACGCGGTGCTGCGGCTCGGCGAGCAGCAGAACCCGCAACTGGCCGCCGCTCGCGCCAAGGTCGAGCAGTCGATGGCCGAGGAGGAGTTGGCCCGGCTGCGCTGGCTGCCGGACGTGAACGTCGGCTTCGGCTACTACCGCCACGAGGGCGGCATCCAGGACCAGGACGGCACGCTCGTCCGCTCCAGCACGGGGGCGATCCTGGCCGGCATGGACATCAACGCGCGGGTCGACGTGCGCGCGGCCGCGTTCGCCAAGCTCGAGGCCGCCCGCCGGACGCTGCAAAACCAGGGCGAGGCCAGCCGGCTCGACTACCAGTTGACGCTGCACGCGGCGGAGCGCTACGTCGACGTCTTGGCGGCACTGACCGGGGCGGCCATCGCCTCCGATGCGCTCGCGGACCTGAAGGCGACGGTCGAGCCGCTGCGCAAGGCCGTTGGAGCCAACCCGCCCCTGGGCGTCGAGCTGCGCCGCTACGAGGTGGACCTGGCCTCGGAAGAACAGTTGACCCTCCGGTTCCGCACGCAGGCCCGGCAAGCGGCGCTCGACCTGGCGTACACCCTCGGCATCGACGCCTGCACCGACCTGGTGCCGGTGGACCCGCAACTCGTGCCGCTGGACCTGATCGACTCGTCCCGACCGGAGTGCGAGCTGGTGGCACAGGCGCTGGTCAACGGTCCCGGCGTCCGCGAGACGGAGGCGATCCTGGGGCTGATTCAGAAAGCCCAGTGCGACGCGGACGGGTTGCACAAGTACCTGCCGGTGCTGACGGCACAGGCCCTGGAGGGCGGCTTCGGCGCGGGACCGAACGCGAACCTGACCTGGGACAACCGCTTCGACTTCGGCGTGCAAGCGCGCTGGAACCTCACGGAACTGCTGACGGCCGACGCCCGCCGTCGGGCATCTTTGGCCGGCATCGCGCAGGTGCAGCACGGCTACGCCGACCTGCGGGCGAAGCTGACCACCGGCGTGCGCACCTCGGTCGAAGCGATCCGCAGTGGCCGCGAGCAGATGCGGGTCTCGAAGGAGGCCGTCGAGCGGGCGGAGGCGTCGCTGGCGTTCAGCAAGAAGCGGTTGGAGGTCGGCGGCGCGGCCGCGGGGGCATCCTACGGCGAAATCCTGCTGGCCGAGCGGGCCTTGATCGCGGCGCGGGCCAACCACCTGTCGGTCGTCCGCGAGTACGACAAGGCCCAGTTGCGGCTCTTGCTACTCCTGGGCAAGCCGTGCCCGTAGAGCATTTTCAATGTCTTCGTGGCGAGCCGGGAGCGTCAGCGACCGGAGTGAAGTCTCAACGA
>CAZNSL010000859.1:0-2963 GCA_964574975.1 uncultured Alcaligenaceae bacterium
CTCTGGCGGCGAGACCTGGCTGGAGTCAGCCCGCTATCCGTTGCAAGCGCGCTGCGCCCACTTGGCGCGGATGGGCTGCGTCGTCTTCCATTACGACATGGTTGGCTACGCCGACTCCAACGCCATCGTCCACCGCGAGGGCTTTCTCGACGCCGACGCCACGTTGCGGTTACACAGCCAAATGGGCCTGCAAACCTGGAACAGTATCCGGGCACTCGATTTCGCCCTCGGCCTGCCGGGTGTGGATGCGACGCGAGTCGGACTAACGGGAGCGAGCGGTGGCGGCACACAGAGCTTCATCCTCGCCGCCCTCGACGATCGCGTGGCTTGCTGCGTGCCGGCCGTCATGGTGTCAACGGCGATGCAGGGCGGCTGCATCTGCGAGAACGCTCCCTATTTGCGGCTCGGCACGGGCAATGTCGAGATTGCCGCGATGTTCGCCCCGAAACCGTTGGCATTGATCGGGGCCAAAGACTGGACGATCGACATTGAGACGAAGGGTTTCCCGCAACTCCAAGCGCTCTACCGCCTGTTCGAGTCGGAGGCGAATGTTCTTGCAAAGTGCTTCCCACAGTTCGGGCACAACTACAACCAGGTATCCCGTGAGGTGGCGTACGCCTGGTTCAACAAGTTCCTGAAGCTTGGCCAGGCCGAACCCGTCAAGGAACGGCCGTTTGTGCCAGTACCGCCGCGCGAGTTGTCGGTCTTCGACGCCGAATACCCGCGGCCGGCCGACGCTGCGGATGCCGCTGGCGTTCGTCGAGTACTAACCGAGCGCGACCGCAAACAACTCGAATCGCTCCAACCGACTGATGCTGCAAAGCTCGCCGAGTTCCGGCGCGTCGTACGTGTGGCGTTGCGCGAGATGATCCACGACACGCTTCCGCCGACTGGCGCAGTCGCGGTTGAGGACGCGGGACCAAAGGAGGAGTCGGACGGTCGCACCGCGCGAAAGTTGTGGCTTGGCCGCAAGGAATCGTCCGAAAGGCTACCGGCTTACGGCATCCGCGGCCCGAAGTTCGACGGCACTTTGGTTGTATGGGTTCATCCAGCTGGCAAGTCGAGTCTGTTCGTCGATGGAGGCCCGACGAAGGAGCTTCAGGCACTGTTGGACGGCGGTGCAGCCGTCGTCGCCATCGATACGATCGGCACCGGTGAGCTGTCGGGCGCGTCGCCGTCGGTGGACGCGAAATATGCGGGCTTCACATTCGGCTACAACCGGCCGTATTTCGCGGAGCAGGCCCACGACATCCTGACGGCCGTTCGTGCTGCACTCGATCACCCGTCCACTATGCGCGTTCATCTCGTTGGCTGGGGTCGTGCCGGACCAGTTACCTTGGCGGCCCGAGCGCTGTGCGGCGACGCGGTCGAGCGCACGGCCATCGACCTGGACGGCTTTCGGTTCGAGGACGTGCGCGAGAACGGCGACCCGCGGATGCTGCCAGGCGCACTCAAGTACGGCGGTCTGGGAGGCATTGCTGCCCTGTGTGCGCCGCATGAGTTGTTCCTAGCCAACCACCGTGGCACCGGGACGGGCCGAATCGTCCAGGCCGCGTACAGAGTAGCCGGGGCTGAGGCGAAATTGCGGCGCGAACCGGAGCGACCGGCCGGGCGTCATGTGATTGAGTGGTTGCTGCAGCCAACGGACAGATAGCTTAGCGGGTTGAGCGCCAGGCTGAAAACCTGGAGGTCGCCGGTTCGAACCCGGCTCTGTCCACTACTCGTTACTGAAATAGGTCCGGTCGCGCTGTTCGTAGCCGGTGTAGCCCAGCAAGTCGTACAGTTCCGCCCGCGTGAGCATGGCGTCGAGCGAGGCCTTCTGCGTGCCGTGTACTGCGATTTGGCGCAACACCGTCTCCGTCGCCCGCATCGCAACGCGGAGCGTCGTCACCGGGAACAGGATCAGTCGATAGCCCATCGCGGCGAGCGCATCGGCATCGAGCAGCGGGCTTTTGCCGAACTCCGTGACGTTCGCCAGTAGCGGCCCCGGAACTTCTCGGGCGAATGCGGCGAACTCGTCGGCCGTCTCCAGCGCTTCAGGGAAGATGGCGTCGGCCCCGGCTTCGCGATATAGGTGGGCTCGCTCCACGGCGTCGGCGAAACCGTTCACCCCCCGGGCGTCGGTTCTGGCGATGAGAACGAAGTCCGGGTCGCGGCGGGCAGCGACGGCGGCGCGAAGTTTTCCGACCATTTCCTGCGGTGAGACGAGTTGCTTGCCGGACAGGTGACCGCATCGCTTCGGCAATTGTTGATCTTCCAAATGGATTCCGGCCGCCCCCGACGACTCGAACAGGCGAACCGTTCGTTCGACGTTGAGGGCTTCCCCGAAGCCGGTATCGGCGTCGCAGATGAGCGGTAAGGATGTCGCCTGGGCGATGGCTGCCGCTGCATTGGCGAACTCCGGCAGAGTGACGACGCCGATGTCGGGCAACCCCAGCGACGCCGACAAAGCTGCCCCGGACAAGTAGACGGCCCGGAAGCCGAGGCGCTCCGCCTGGCGGGCAACGAGTGCGTTGAAGACGCCCGGCAGTCGAACGTGTCCAGCCTCCAGGGCGTTGCGAAGGCGGCGTCCGGGGGATGCGGTTTGGCAGCGAACCTCGGTCATCGTGCCAGGCTCCTTTCCACAGATCGCCAGCGTCAAAGGTTACGCACGTAATCGGTTAGGAGCATCCTACGACGTGTCGGAGTCGGTGGCGGTGTTTTTTTTCGCCCGGTCGTTGACGGGGTGGACGTTGGCTCTATAATCACTGCGTAGCTTGCACAGCATGGACGACCGTATGACGTACCCCACCACCGAAATCCCCGCAACCTCGATCAAGGAGTAGCGGCTCTATCGACCACAATCGGGCGTCGGTAGGGCCAGGCCGTCGAGCTTGGCTTTGTTGTTTCGAGGGTGTGGAGTCGAGTCGGGCGTATAGCTCAGTTGGCTAGAGCGCAGCTCTGATAAAGCTGAGGTCCTTGGT
>CAZNSL010000860.1:0-2660 GCA_964574975.1 uncultured Alcaligenaceae bacterium
GGCGGTGGTGGTGGGGGTTACACCCGTTTTCGCGGCGCGGGGGTGTCTTTGGCGGCGAGCGCGCGGAGCGCCGCGCGCTCCGCTCCGAAGACTCCGCGTCGCGGCTAAACGGCGTTTACCCCCGTCCGCCTGCTCGTACAATCCACTCGACTCGTCCGCCGGGGACAACGATGCCGTTCACCGTGCCGCGCGTGCAGGCCGTGCCACTGACCGACGACCAGGTGTCGTTCCAGGTCGCCGGCCGCGAACGCCTGCGCTGGCACGGACGC
Source organism: uncultured Alcaligenaceae bacterium (assembly GCA_964574975.1). GTDB lineage: Bacteria > Planctomycetota > Planctomycetia > Gemmatales > Gemmataceae > JAXMAS01. Next base: position 270 of record CAZNSL010000860.1, read on the forward strand.
CCCAACGCCCCACGGCCGTTCTTCTTCCCCCTCGTCGGCCCGGCCGGCCGCTCGCTGAGCCGCATGGGCCCCCCCGCCGACCCGACGCCCGCCCCCCACCGCGCGCTGGTCCGCGGCCACCACGCTGTCGCCGGCGTCTCCTTCTGGGCGGACGGGCCGCGCGACGTACCCGGCCCGACCATTCGCCAGGACGCCTGGCTGCACTACCAGGACGGTTCCGACGACGCGGCCATCGCCGTCGATCTCGGCTGGTACGACGCGCACAAGGTGCGGCTCATCAAGCACCAACTGATCGCCGTCGTCCGGCCGCTCGCCGAGGGCGAGTGCTTTGTCGAACTCCAATCGACGTTCGTGCCGGAACTCGACGAGTTGACGCTCGGCAAAACGAACTTCGGCTTCTTCGGCCTGCGCGTCGCGGCGAGCCTGAGCGCCCTGTACGGCGGCGGCAAGCTCACCAACAGCGAGGGCAACAGCGGCGAGGCGGCGATCTTCCAGCAGCCGGCCCGCTGGGTCGATACCAGCGGCCCGATCGCGGACGGCATCGAGGAAGGCGTAACGTGGTTCGACCATCCGGCGAACCCGCGACACCCGGCCCGCTGGCACGTCCGCGACGACGGCTGGTTCAGCCCCGCGTTCTGCCAGCGCGACGCCTACGTCCTGCGCAAGAACTTCCCACCGACGGTGCGCTACGGCCTGCACCTGCACCGCGGGCCGCACGACGCCGAGCGGGCCGCGGCGACGTTCGCCGCCTTCAGCGCATCGGCTGCGTGGAAACTCGAAAAGGCCGACAAGCCGTGGAAATGGCACCTGCGGCGGGCGGCCGCCTGACCGACTAGACCCCCGAACGGGAGACGATAGCGATGGGTACGACCGACAAAGCGAACGGGGCCGCCGCGGCCGGTGCCGCCCCGCAGGGTCACCCACCGGCGATCTGGTTCTTCTTCTGGGGCGAGTTCGCCGAACGCAGTTCCTACTACGGCATGCGGGCGATCCTGTTCCTGTACATGACCAAGGCCCTGGGCATGGCGACGGACGTGGCCGCCCCGGCCTACTCGGGCTTCAAGGCGGCCTGCTACATGCTGCCCCTGCTCGGCGGTTACATCGCCGACCGCTGGCTCGGCCGCTACTGGACGATCGTCGGCTTCTCGGTCCCGTACGTCATCGGGCAGTTCCTCCTCGCCGAGTTCCCCAACGAACTCGCCATGTTCGTCGCGCTGGGGCTTCTGGCTGGCGGCAGCGGCGTCATCAAGCCGAACATTTCGACGATGATGGGCGAAACCTACGACGAAAAGCGGCCGGGCCAGGCGCGACTGCGTAGCTCGGCCTTCCTGTGGTTCTACTTCTCCATCAACATCGGTGCCCTCGTCTCGATGTTGGCCCTGCCGCTCGTCCGCCAGCACTACATCATGAACGACAGCCGCATCACGCCCGAGGTGCGGGTACAACTGGAAACGGCTCTCGCCCAGGGCAAGGACATCCTGCCGCTCACGCCGGACGCCGTTCTCAAAGACGCCTTCGGCGTGGCGTTCCGCATCCCGGCCTGGCTGATGGTCGGCTCGCTGATCGTCTTCGCCCTCGGCAAACCGTACTACGCCCACAAGAGGCCGGAGGTCCATCATCTGACGCCCGAGGAACGCCGCCTCCAGTGGCAGACCCTGGTGCGACTGTTCGGCATCTTCGGCCTGGTCGTCCTCTTCTGGTTTGGCTACGAGCACAACGACACGCTCTGGGTCGATTTCATCAGCAACCACGTCAACCTGAAGCTGCCGTTCGCGGATAAGACGATCGCGCCCGACCAGTTGCAGTTCCTCAACGCCCTGTTCGTCATCATCCTGGTGCCGACCTTCAACTTCCTGTTCAGCAAGCTCGATCCGCAGGTGAAGCTCTTCACGCCGATGCGCAAGGTGCTAACCGGTTTCATCCTGACGGCCACCGCGGTCGCCATCATGGCAACCGCCGGGTTCATCGTCGGGGCCGATCCGAATACGAAAGTGTCGGTCTTCTGGCCGGCGTCGGCCTACATCGTGCTGACCTTCGGCGAGGTGTTGCTGTACGGCACCATGCTGGAGATCGCGTACACGGCCGCCCCAAAGAGCATGAAGGGATTCGTGACGGCGTGCTTCCTCTTGACGAACACGCTGGGCAACTTCCTGAACATGGTGTGGATGCCGCTGTACGGCAAGACGATTGCCCCGGGTCCGTTCTTCGCGGCGACGGCCGGCTGCGTCGCGTTCGCGGCGATCGCGTTCGTGATCATCGGCAAGCAGTTCGAGCGCAGTCAGGCCGAGGCCGAGCAGGCCGGGTTGACGTGAGCGGTGGGGGCGGCCGGGGGGGGGGGGGGGCGCGGGGGGGGTGGAAACAAAAGCCACAACAAACCACCACCCCCCCCCG
>CAZNSL010000860.1:2670-2961 GCA_964574975.1 uncultured Alcaligenaceae bacterium
GGGGGGGTGTGCGGGCCGCGGGGTGGGGTTGCCCCGGGTGTGTTTCACCACGCGGGTCCCTCCCCCCCCCGGCTCGCCCGGAGGGAACGACAATGGGCGAAGCACCCGCCTCGAAGCCGCGCCACCCGCTCGGCCTGTACATCCTGTTCTTCGTCGAGATGTGGGAGCGCTTCGGCTTCTACTGCATGGAGGCCGTGTTCGTCTACTACATGGAGGCGAGCCAGCACTCCTATCTGGTGAAGAACGCCAGCTACGTCTACGGCCTGTTCCTCGGCGGCGTCTACTTCTCGC
>CAZNSL010000861.1:0-2960 GCA_964574975.1 uncultured Alcaligenaceae bacterium
TTGGTGTTTCCGGATACGAATAATGTTCCCCGACTTGCCAGCCCGGAGCGCCCGCGACGGGACGAACGAACCCGTCGCGGGCGCTCCGGGCTGGCAGGTAGTAGTCACGCCACCTCGTCCGCCTCCTCCGTCAGCTTCAGGAACACGTCTTCGAGGCTGCCTTGGTGGTCCGCTTGCCGCCGCAGGGCGTCGAGCGTGCCGCAACCGATCAGCCGGCCGCGGTTCACCACGCCGATGCGGTCGGCCAACTCCTGCGCCACGTCGAGCGAGTGCGTCGACAGGAACACCGTCGTGCCGCCGTCGGCCTGTTTGCGGAGAAGGTCTTTGAGCAATCGGATGCTCTTCGGGTCGAGGCCGACCGTCGGCTCATCGACGATGAGCACCTTCGGTTCGTGCAGGAGTGCCGACGCGAACACAGTACGTTGCCGCATCCCGTGCGAGTAACGCTCCGTCAGATCGTCGACGAACGCCGTGAGGCCGAACAGGTCGATCATCTGGTCGATCCGCTCCAGACCATACGACCGTTCCAGCCCGTACATGTCGGCGATGAACTGGAGGAACTCGCGGCCGGTCAGCTTCTCGTACAGGAACGGCGTGTCCGGCACGAAGCTCAGGAGCGCCCGAGCCTTGTCCCCGTCCGTGGCGAGGTCGTAGCCACCGACGGCGACGCGGCCGACCGTCGGGAACAACAGGCCGCAGAGCATTTTGATGGTCGTCGTCTTGCCGGCCCCGTTCGGCCCCAGGAACGCAAACAACTCGCCCGGCTCGATTCGTAGATTGAGACGGTCTACCGCGAGCTTCGTCCCGTAGCTTTTCGTCACGTCGATCAGTTCGATCATGGTCGGGGTGTTGTAGGGACGGGCCGGACGGAAAAGTCGCGCTCGACCCGGCCGCGGCTCTGGATTTCCGTCCGGTTGGGGGGGTACGATGCACCCCAACGGCAATTGCATTACTAACGCCACAAACTCGCGGGTCGCGCATGGCCTCCCCAGACGTACTCGACTTCGACGCCCTGTTCGCGCCTATCGAGGGCGACAACCCCGCCGGCGTGGACGTGCGCTCCGATGGTGCTGCCAGTTCGCTGTATTACCAGATCAAAGACGCCCGCTCGTCGGCCCGCGCGGCCGAGCGGCAATCGGCCGCCGGTGACGCCGAGGCCCGCGCGGACTGGAGGCCCGTCCTACGCCACGGTGAGAAGGCGCTCAAGGAGACGACCAAGGACCTGGAAATCGTTGCCTACATGATCGAAGCCCTCGTGCGCCTGGAGGGCTTCGCCGGGCTGCGCGACGGGTTCAAGCTCGCCAGTGGCCTCGTCGAACGCTACTGGGACCACCTGTACCCGCAGCCCGACGAAGACGGCATCCCCACCCGCGTCGCACCGCTGACGAGCCTCAACGGCGACGATGCCGAGGGCACGTTGATCCAGCCGATCGCCATGGTGCCGCTGACCGAGGGGTCGAGCGAGGGGCCGTTCGCCCGCTACCACTACGAGCAGGCCGCGACCATTGAGCAACTGCCCGACGAGGAGGCGAAGCAGAAGCGGATCGAACAGAGCGGCGTGTCGATGGCGAAGTTGACGCGGGCCGCCTCCGAAACGCCGGCAGCGTTCTTCGTGCAAATCCACGACGACATCGAACAATGCCAGGAGGCGTTCGCGCAGATGACGACCGCCCTCGACGAGCGGGCGGGGTCGGACTCGCCGCCGGCGTCGAACATCCGAGCAGCGCTGGATGCCTGTCGGGATGTGGTCAACTCGCTCGGCCGCGATAAGCTGGCCGTAGCCGCAAGCGACGATTCGGCGGCGGAGGGCGACGCGGCACCCGCGGCGAACGGCGCACCGACTGGCCCGCCGGGCGCGATCCGCGGACGCGACGACGCCCTGCAATCGCTTTTGAAGGTGGCCGACTTCTTCCGCCGCACCGAGCCGCACAACCCGGTGTCTTACGCCCTGGAACAAGCGGTGCGCTGGAGCCGAATGTCGCTGCCGGAGCTGATGACCGAGTTGATCCCCGACGAGGGTTCGCGCGCCGCCCTGTTCAAGCAGGTGGGTATCAAACCGCCCTCGGAAGGCTAATTACGCAGAGCAACCCGTTACCGCAGAGGGACGACCATGCCGAGTATCCACGACAAGCTGGAGCGCGTCCGCAAGCCGCGCGTTCACATCACCTACCAGGTGGAGACCGAAGGGGCCGAGATCGAGAAGGAACTGCCGTTCGTCGCCGGCGTCCTCGGCGATTTCTCCGGCAACCCGACCGAGCCGCTCAAGCCGCTGAAGGACCGCAAGTTCATTCAGATCGACCGCGACAACTTCAACGACGTGATGGCCCGTATGACCCCCGGCCTCAACATCAAAGTCGACAATACGCTCAAGGGCGACGGCAGCCAGATGGCCGTCAACCTCAAGTTCTCCAAGCTCGACGACTTCGAGCCGGGCGCGATCGTCCAGCAAGTCGAACCACTGCGGCAGTTGCAGGAGACGCGCGAGAAACTCCGCGACCTCCTGACCAAGGTAGACCGCTCGGAAGACCTCGAAGGCATGCTCGAGAAAGTCCTCCAGAACACCGAAGACCTCAAAAAGCTCCAGGCCGACCTGGGCGGGAACAAGGAGTAACCACACATGGCGAACGAAACCCAGGCCCAGGCCGGCGCGCAAACCACCACGACCGAGGCGGCCGGAAGTCTCCTCGACCAAATCCTCACCACGACGACCGCCACACAGACGGAACGGTCGCGGGCCGAGGAACTGATCAAGGCCCTGACTGACGAGGCGCTCAAGGGGACGGTCACCTGGAGCCGCAACGTCACGCAGACGATCAAGCAGGGCATCGAGGCTCTCGACAAGTTGATGTCCAAGCAACTCGCGGCCGTCATGCACGCGCCCGAATTCCAGAAGCTCGAAGGCTCCTGGCGCGGCCTGCATTACCTCGTCAACAACACCGAGACGAGCGCGGGCCTGAAGC
>CAZNSL010000862.1:0-2958 GCA_964574975.1 uncultured Alcaligenaceae bacterium
GCCAGCAGAAGGTCGGCCCGGGCGCCTTCTGCGGCGCGGGTGGTTATTGTATTCTTCCTTACGGAGTGGCGCCGCCGGACATGGCGACCATCCAGCCGGACTTCGCCCGCCCGGCCGACCTCTCCACCCCGCCCGACTACCAGCTCCCGCCCGACCTCGCCCAGGCCCCCGACATGTTCGGGCAGTGCCCCAAGGACAGCAAGCTCTGCGTGAACAAGTGCATCCCCCTGTTCGGCTGCTGCACGAACATGGACTGCACCGCCAACGGGCAGACCTGCCAGGTCGACAACACCTGCCAGTGCCCCGTCGGCCAGCGCGCCTGCGGCATCAACTGCGTCCCCAATACGCAGTGCTGCACCAATGACGATTGTCAATCCAAGGTGTGCAGCGCCGGCACGTGCGCCAACCCGTCGTGCAGCGACGGCGTGGCCAACGGCAACGAGACCGACATCGACTGCGGCGGCGGCTTCTGCAACAAGTGCCTCGTCGGCCGCGGCTGCAACATCAACGCCGACTGCCGCTCGAACAACTGCGTCAAGAACCGCTGCACCGAGACCGGCTTCACGCTGGCGCAGAACTGGGGCGGCGGCGTGACGCCGAACTGGGCCATCACCGCCGACTTCAACCTCGACGGCAAGCCCGACGTGCTCACCACCAACAGCGGCAGCAACAGCGTCGCCTGCCTCCTCGGCCGCGGCGACGGCTCCTTCCTCATGACCGCGACCGCCGCCACCGGCCTCACCCCGGTCGTCGCCGCCACGGCCGACTTCAACGGCGACGGCGTGCCCGACGTGGTGACCGCCAACAACGCCAGCTACGACGTGACCGTCCTCCTCGGCTACGGCGACTGCACCTTCGCCCCGCCCGTCAACATCATCACCGGCGGCGGCCCCGTGTACATCGCCGCCCAGGACGTGACCAGCGACAAGAAGGCCGACATCATCGTGGTCAACTCGGTGGCCAACTCGGTGACCGTGATCCCGGGCAAGGGCGACGGCACCTTCGGCTCGGCGACCAGCCTCGCCACCGTCATCACCAACCCGCGCTGGGTCACCATCGGGGACTTCAACTCCGACGGCAACATGGACCTCATCACGCTCAACATCGGCCAGACCAGCCCCTACACGATGACGATGTTCCTGTCGAAGGGCCCCGGCCTGTGGAACCCGTCGATGGTGGTGCCGCTCCCCGGCGTGAACGTCCCGCGCAACGTCGTGAGCGCCGACTACAACGGCGACGGCAAGCTCGACATCATCTTCGGCACCTCGACCTGGGGCGCCTACGTCTACACCGGCAACGGCAACGGCACCTTCCAGTTCATCGGCAACATCGACAAGAACCAGATCATCACCACCACCTACCTCCAGGCGACCGACATCACGGGCGACAAGAAGATCGACCTCGTCAGCGGCAACGGCTCCTGGGTCGCCAACGGCAACGGCAGCTTCCAGACCAACGTGGCCTACCCCGGCTACTCGAGCCTCATCGCCGTGGCCCCGGCCGACTACAACGCCGACGGCAAGGTCGACATCGCGTTCCCCTCGGGCAACAACGTGATCTGCCTCTTCGGCAACGGCGACGGCACCTTCCAGACGCTCTCGCAGGTGCAGGGCATGATCTCGGGCAGCACCACCGACGTGGCGCTCTTCTCGCCGCGCTACGTGGCGATCGCCGACCTCAACGGCGACGGCCGCGGCGACGTGATCGCGACCGGCGCGAACAACTCGACGGTGAACGTGTTCAACGGCAACGCCAACGGCACGCTGCAGATCCCCGTCAGCTACACCGTGCCGTCGACGCCGATCGGCGTGGCGGCGGCCGACTTCGACGGCGACGGCAAGCCCGATCTCGCCGTGGCCGCGAGCGGCGCCTCGACGATGGGCATCCTCATCAACGCCGGCAACGGCACCTTCAAGCCCACCACCACCGTCGCCACCAGCATCTACCTCACCAACTACATCGCCACCGGCGACTTCAACGGCGACGGCAAGGTCGACCTCGTGCTGACCACCACCGGCTCGAACGCGCTGGCCTTCCAGAGCAACGGCGACGGCACCTTCAAGACGCCCGTCACGCTCACCACCGGCAGCACGCCGCGCGGCGTCGTCACCGGCGACTTCAACGCCGACGGCTTCATCGACATCGCCACCGCCAACCAGAACGGCATCAACATCACGTTCATCCCCGGCAAGGGCGACGGCACCTTCAACACCGCGATCAACATCGCCGTGCCGAACGCGCACCGCCCCGTGGGCCTCGCCGTCAACGACGTCGACGCCGACGGCAAGCTCGACATCGTCTACGCCGACACCAACTCGCTCAACGTCTACGCGATGCTGAACCTGGGCAACAACATGTTCGCGGCGATGCCGCAGGCGAACGCGGTCGGCTTCAACCCGCAGTCGCTCGCCTCCAACGACTTCGACGGCGACGGCAAGCTCGACTACGTCACCGCCAGCGGCACCGACCGGAGCTGCTCCGTGCTCCTCGGCACCGGCAAGGCCCTCCTCGCCCCGGTCGTGAACCACGACACCGGCCCGAACACCGTGTGGGTGGCCACCGGCGACATCAACGGCGACAAGAAGGTCGACATCGCCACGGCCAACCAGAACGGCAACAACCTCAGCATCCTGCTCAACAACTTCTAGCCGCCCGGCGCCGGGGCCGTCGCGCGCGGCGGTCCCCGGCGCTCCCGCCTCCGCTGCCGCGGCGGCCTCGTCTCACGGTCCCGCGTCGCATTCTTGACCGCGCCCCTGTGCGCGGCGAAGATCGATACCGCTCTCATCCCCGTCGAGGAAACCGATGCGACTCCGCGCATGGCCGCACCTCCTGCTCGCGCTCTTCTTCGCGCTCGCCGCCGCCGCCGTCCCTCCGGCCGCGCACGCCGACAAGGCGAAGGCCAAGGACCACTTCCGCAAGGGCATGGCCAAGTACGACATCGAGAAGTGGGACGACGCG
>CAZNSL010000863.1:0-1698 GCA_964574975.1 uncultured Alcaligenaceae bacterium
GGCGGGCGCGGCGGTGTCGGCCGCGCCTTGGCTGCCCGATTGCCCAGGACCACGACGGCATCCGCGGCGATCGCACCGGCCGGCCGCGACGCCGTGGTGGGCCGCGCCGGCGGAGCCGGGGGCGGGTCGCGGTAGACGATCTGCCCGGAAAAGCCGGGCACGAACGGGCTGGCGTTGCGGCTCAAATCGGGGTGCCACACCAGCCGGCCGGCTTTCGGTGCGCCCTCGTCGGCGACGAGCCGACCGTTCAGGCGGACACCCTCCATCTCCAGCCGGCCCCCCGGGCCGGCGGTCGGCGGCGTAGCCGCGCCGCCCGCAAACCGCAGCGGCACCAGCGAGCGCACGCCCGCAAGCGGCAAGCGCAGCAGCTCCTCGACGGCGGGGCTGGCGAGCGTCAGGTGGTCGTTCTCGATGCGAGTGAGCGTACCGCTATAGCGCGAGCCGTCGCCGTACGCCATGCGCAGCATCCGCGCGGTGTCCGGCCCGTTCCCGTTGAGCCGGGCCGGCGCGAGGAACGCATCGGCGACGGCGTCGTGCGGCACGACCGTGTCGGTCTCGCTCGCGCGAACGGTGAAGCGCTGCGTGGCCGGGTCGTAGGCCGCGAGCCGGCCGTAGACGACCGAACCATCGGTACGGTGTAGCCGCGACTCGTTCGCGCGCACGTCGCGCGGCGGCTGGCCGTTCCAGCGCGTGACCCGCAGGTAGTCGAGCCGGACATCGCCCTTGCCGTTGGTCAGACGCACGCCGGTTCGGCTCGGCTTGTCGCCACCGACGGTCAAGGTCGCCAACGACTTGCCGGACGGCGACAGCAGGATCAGGCGTCGCGCCGGCTGGTCGAGGTACACTTGAAGCCGGACTCGCCCCGCTCCGGGGGCAGCCCGCTGCACGGATGCCACGTCGGCGTCCGAGGTCGATTCCCCGACGACCACCAACTCGCCGTCCCAGACTTCGAGGCGAAAGCCCTGCGGGCGAGCGGCGGCGTCCCGCTCGTGGACGCCGAGTGCGAGGACGAAATCCGGCTTGGTCTTCCAGGAGAGTTCGACTTCGATGGCGGCTTTCTCGGGCAGGCCGAGGTCGGCGAAGAGCGTGGCCCCTGGCCGGTCGGTCAGTAGTTGGCCGCCTTCGTCGCGCCACTGCGGCGTCGCCGCCGGATCGGTCCAACCGGCGAGGCCGTTGGGACCGAGGTAGACGGAATCCGCGCCCTTGCGGGGGTAGAAGCGGCGCACGTGGTCGCGCCGCAGCACGACGTGGCCGACGGGCGCGACGTTCGCTTCGACCGCGTCGTCGGTCAGGGCGAGGAGGTCGCCGAAGAGGACATCGTCGTTCACGAGCTCGAAGCCGTACGCGCCGCCCGGCTGCGGCGGGACCGCGGGGACAGGGAAGTGAATGCCGCGGACGGCACTGAGTGGGAAGTCGAACGGCCGGGCGAACAGCGGCGAGGCCCAGCGCACGACGGCCGGGTCGTCGGAAGCGCGCAGCTCGCCGGGCAGATGGCCGTCGTTGGTGAGATAGACGACGGGTTGCGGGTGCGGGTCGGCGGCGACGGGACCGGCCAGGACGAGCCACAGGGTCAACATGCGAGGGGGGTCCTTTGGGTCCGGCGGTCTTCTGAAGTCGGGCTTGCTCTGCGGCAACGTTGCCGAGCGGGGGGGGGCGGGGCCCCGGGGGGGTGGTGTGAAGGGGGGGGAGACCCCCCCC
>CAZNSL010000863.1:1708-2957 GCA_964574975.1 uncultured Alcaligenaceae bacterium
CGCGGTGGGCGGCGGGGGGGGGCCCGCCCCCCTGTTTGGGCTTCTTGTGGGGGGCGCCCCCCCCCCCCGCTCGGCGGCATTTCGACAGACCCCACCGACAGAAGACCGCCGACGCTACCGTTCGTAGATCGGCAGGAACCGGTAGTTCAGCGCCAACGCCAACAGCGACAGCGACGTGCCGACCGTCGCGCCGTGCTGGCCGGGGATGCTGCCGTCCGCCTTCTGCGCTTCCTTGAGTTGCCGCACCAGCAGCTTGTTCCACTTCTTCCACGCCTCGACGTTGCCCTGGAACAACGCCTGCGCCTGGTAGTAGCGCTGGTAGTCCTCCCAGCCGAAGCCGGAACGGCCGGTGAACTCCAACTTCTCCACGAGGAAGCCGAGCGTCGCCTTGAACTGCGGCAGGTCCTTGCGGCGAGCCAGCGAATACACGAGCGTCGCAATCGAGACGCGGGCCAGCGACTCGTCGAAGCCGCCGAGGCCGCCCGAATACGCGACCTGGCCCGACGTGGAGGTCATCTTCGTGTAGTACGAGATCGCCCGGTCGATCGCCTCGTCGGGCACCTCGATCCCTGCGTTGCGGGCGGCCAAGAGGCCGACGAGGACCGCGCCGCTCACCGAGGTGTCGGCGTCGGTCGCCTGCGGCGAGTAGCGCCACGCCCCCAACGGGTTCTTCTTCTGCGAGGTGATGGCCGCGCGCACGGCCAACTCCAGCGCGGCCCCGGTGGAGCGCGGCATCTTGCCGTCGGGCCAGACGCTGCGGTCGTCGACGGACCCGTACGCCTCGGCCAGCGCGAGCGTGGCGAAGCCGTGGTGGTACATGCTGTTGCCGAAGTAGCCAGTGTTGCCGTCCTGGCCGCTGACGATGCTGCGAACCGCCCGGCGGACGTTGGCGCTGTACAGGCCGAAGTTCGGGTCTTCGCCGGAGGCGAGGAACACCATCAGCGCCAGGCCAGTGATGCCCGGCCCCTGCTGGCCGTCCCGCCAGTCGCCGTTCTCGGTCTGCGTCTTGACGAGGTAGTGGAGGCCCTTGTCGTAAACCTCGCGCACGTCGCGCGGCACGGCTTCGCCGATGCTGGCGTTCGGCGGCTGAGCCGTCGCGCCCGCCGCGGCGGCGAGCCAAACCAGTGCGACGGCGAGCATTCGCGGCATGAGTCGTCTCCGTCTTCGTCCCCCCCTCTCCCGGCTTTGCGGGAGAGGGGCTGGGGGTGAGGGTGGCTTTGAGATTTGCGATCTCAGATTGCAAATGCAC
>CAZNSL010000864.1:0-2952 GCA_964574975.1 uncultured Alcaligenaceae bacterium
CGGGCGAGGTTCCGCCTCGCGGGCGGCGGAGCCGCCAAGACAGGGCGTTCCCAGGCAGAGCCTGGGAACGAGGGAAGAGGTCGCGGTAAACCGGGGATTCGTTTTCATGCTCCCGAACGTCAGTTGGACGCAACTCTCGAACGACCTGCTCGTCTTCTTGCCCGAAGCCGCGCTGTGCGGCGGAATCGTGCTGCTGTTGCTCCTGCGACTCGTTCCCGCGTTCGACCGCACGCACCTTGGGTCGATGGCGCTCGTGATCGTGGCGGCCGCCGGGGTGATGGCGTACCTGTTCGAGACGGGCGGCAAGGTGTACGCCTTCGGCGGCCTGCTCGTCGGCGACGAGTACACGCGCTTCGCCCGGCTCATCATCCTCGGCACCTCGGCCCTGACGATCGTCATGAGCCTGATCACCGGCTTGCCCGACCGCGAGGACTCCGGCGACTTCTACGTGTTGCTCCTCGGCGGCACGCTTGGCATGGCGTTCATGGCCTCCGCCAACCACCTCCTGATGGCGTACATCGCCATCGAGATGGCGAGCCTGCCGAGCTACGCCCTGGCCGGCTTCCTCAAGGGCAAGCGGCAAGGTTCCGAGGCGGCGCTCAAGTACGTCGTCTACGGTAGCGGGGCGTCGGGCGTGATGCTCTACGGCATCAGCCTGATCGCCGGCAAGTTCGGCACCGCCTATCTGCCGGACGTGGCCAAGGGGTTCTCCGCCGTGCTGGCGCAGCAATCGGCGAGCGGCGTGCCGGACGCGGTGCTGATCCTGGGGACTCTGTTCGTGCTGGTCGGGCTGGCGTTCAAGCTGTCGGTCGTGCCGTTCCACTTCTGGTGTCCGGACGTGTTCGAGGGGGCGGCGGCGGAGATCGCGGCGTTTCTGTCGGTGGCGTCGAAGGCCGGGGCGTTCGCGTTGACTGGCCGGATACTCATGGAACTATCGTCACCGGGCAGCGTGGACGGCCCGGCGACGCTGGCCCGCTACTTCGGCCCACCGCTGGCCGTGCTGGCGATCCTGACTGCCACCTTCGGTAACCTCGCCGCCTACGCGCAGACGAACCTGAAGCGGCTGTTGGCCTACTCGACCATCGCCCACGCCGGATACATGCTCGCCGGCCTCGCCACGCTCAACGATGAGGGCGTGCAATCGGTGCTGTACTACCTGGCGACCTACGCCTTCATGAACCTGGGCGCGTTCGCCGTCGTCGCGTTCGTCCGCAACAAGACCGGCTCGGAGGAGTTGTCGGCCTACCGCGGCCTGATCCACCGCTCGCCGTGGGCGGTCGTACTCCTGGGCATCTTCCTGCTGAGCCTGTTGGGGCTGCCGCCGCTCGTCGGGTTCGTGGCCAAGTTCCAGGTCTTCATGGCCATTTTCCACGCGGGCCAGGCGGCGTCGGCCGGGCCGGCCCACTGGCTGGGCATGGTCTACTACGCCCTGCTCGTGGCTGTCGGCGTCAACACCGTGTTCAGCGCGGTGTATTACCTGGGCGTCCTCAAAGTCGCGATCTTCGAACGCCCGCTAGAGGCGATCGAGGGGCAACCGGTGCCGGCCCTTGGACTGCCAGCCGGGGCGACTGCTTATGCTGCGATCCTGGCCGCCGCGGTTGTGGTGCTGGGCGTGTGGGTGGACCCATTGACGGCTGCTAGCCGAGACGCGGTTCCATCCCGCTACCGCCAGTCCAAGGCAACGCCATTCATCGAACTGCCCGCCGGCACGGCCGCCGGCGGGGCACCGGCCAAGGGCGGGCGAAACCAAGGTGCTCCTTCCAAAAAGGGGGCGGACAAAGGCAAGGCCGACAAGGGCAAGGGGGGGCAGCCGTGATCGACGTGGCCACCGGCGAGCGGTTGCGGGGACTGGTGCGGCGCGAGAGCCGATCGCTGTTGCAGTACCTGCGCGAGGTACCGCCGTGGTCCGGCGCGGCCGACCGCCACGCCGTCGACAAATTGCGAGCGCTCGCCCAGGCCGAGCTGGACGCGACGGACGCTCTCGGCAAGTTCCTGCAAAAGCGACGGGCCGGCCTGTCGCACCTGGGGCCGTACCCGAGCGTGTTCACCGACGTGAACGACGCGGCGCTAGCGTACCTGTTGCCGAGGGTAGTGCGCGAACAGAAGGCCGCGGCCGCGGCACTGGAGGCGGACGCGGCCGCGGTCGCCGACACCGACGCGCGGGCGCTGGTCGACCGACTCGTTCACCTCAAACAGCAGCACCTGCCGCAACTCGAATCGCTGACGGCGCACCCGTACTCGGTCACGTCGGTGGCGTAGTCCACCCGGCCAGCCCAGAGCGCAAGCGACGGGTTCATTCGACCCGTCGCTTGCGCTCCGGGCTGGCGATGCGTAGAAAATCGCGAAATGGTTCACCCCCCTCCGGGCAGTAACGGGCGGGAGGGCGCTTTGCATGGGGCCTCTCGGGGCGATCCTCGGACGGGCGTACGCCGTCGCAGCGCCGCACGACGCTGGCGACCGCGAGTTGCTCGCCGGCTTCCGCGACGGCGACGCGCCGGCGTCGATGGCGCTGGTGCGCCGGCACGGCCCGCTCGTCTACGGCGTCTGCCGCCGGTTGCTCGGCGATACGCCCGACGCCGACGATGCCTTCCAGGCGACCTTCCTCCTCCTGGTGCGCAAGGGCGGTACGTTGCGGGACCCCGCCGCGCTCGGTCCGTGGCTCTACGGCGTGGCCCGCCGCACGGCGCTGAAGGCCCGCGCGGTCGCGGCGCGACGCAAGGAGCGGTCGCTTGTGGATGTCGCGGCCACGTCCGGCGACGCCGACCTCGGGCCGATGCTCGACGCGGCCGTGGCGGCGTTGCCGGCGAAGTACCGCGATGCCGTGGTGGCGTGCTACTTCGAGGGCTTGTCGCACGCCGACGCCGCCGGCCGGCTCGGCTGCCCCGCTGCCACGGTGGCGACGCGGCTGGCCCGGGCGCGAGAGCGGTTGCGTCGCTGGCTGGCGAAGCGCGG
>CAZNSL010000865.1:0-2950 GCA_964574975.1 uncultured Alcaligenaceae bacterium
CCAATCAAACTCGATGATGCAGGGGGGTTCGCCGCAATACCTTTACGTCCTCGACTGGAACGACGGTCTCACGCTCGATCCATCGGCGACCGAATACGACCACGAAAACAGCTACGTCGACTTGCGCGCCCAGACGACCAAGGCCGTCTCCACCTTCTCTTGGGACCTAACGAACGCCAGCCGCGCTTCCAGCGTTACAGGCTCCAGCACTTACAACCTCAAGTTCAACTGGAGCAACGACGCCGCCTACGGCTTCCACGACGTCGCGCAGTCGATCGTTCTGAACATCACCTACGCCGACACGACGACGGAAAGCAAGACCTTCCACTTCATGGTGATGAACGACGGAACATCACTAACGGGTCCGGCCTCCGTCAGCCGCGGCATGGTCACGGCGCCCGACGCCATTGCGGATGGCGCTAGCTATCTGCCGGGCGATTACCACGCGGTCGGCGCGGCGGCCGGGAATCTCGTCGTCTCGCACGGCGTTCCGAGCTACGGAGCTCGCGCCGCCAATCTCGGCCTCGCCTACGATTCCGAACAGGCGAATCCCAATCCGGTCTTCTTGGTCCGCTACGCGATCGATCCTTCGGTCGCCGTGCCGCCGAAGGTCAGCGCCGAACTGACGCTCAACGGGACGACCTCGCAGCGTTACTACTACGACACCAGCGGCCTCATCCCCGGTGACATCATCCAGATGGCGGTGCAGGGAGACGCGACCGGCCTCTCCACCGGCCGCTACAGCTATTCGATCAGCGTGAAGGCCCACTACGGCTCGGGCGACGTCACAACCACATCCAGCGGCAGCGTGAACATCATCAATCGCTCGGCGAGCGACGTCGGCCAAGGCTGGCGGATCGATGGGCTTCAGCGCCTCTACGCCGTGACCGGCGGCGTCATGCTCGACGTCGGCCCGTACTCGCTTTGGTTCGCCGACAACGGTTCGGGCGGCTACACGACGCCGGCCGGCGACTTCTCGACCCTCGTCAAGAACGGCAACAACACTTACACCCGCACGATGAAGGACGGCACCGCCTTCAACTTCTCGACGACCGGTTACCTCACGACCGTCGTCGATACGAACTCGAACACCGTCACCTTCGGCTACAACGGCAGCAACCAACTCACGACGATCACCGATTCCAACAGCCTAGTGACGACTTACGCCTATTCCTCCGGCAAACTCGCAACCATTACTGATCCAGCCAGTCGCGTGACGACGCTGAGCTACACCAGCGCGAAGCTGACCGGCGTCACCGATCCCGACAGCGCGGCCTGGGCTTACGCCTACAACTCGGCGGGGAAGATGACCTCGCTCACCAACCCGCGCTCGAAGACGACGAGCTTCGCCTATACGAGCGACCGCGTCTCCACCGTCACCCGCGCCGATTCGACGACGGCGGACTATAGCCCGCATCAACTCGACGGCTGGGTCGCGTCCGGCAGCGGAACTTCCGGCAGTCCTGCGGCAGCGGTTCTTGCGGCGGCCTCGGCGACAGGGGTCACGAACGGCCGGGGCGACGATTCGGCCTATCGCTTCGACTGGACGGGCTTTGGGGCAGCGGTCGGCGATATCAACGAAATGGGCGATTGGGGAGTCGTTCATCGTGACTCCAATGGCCTCGGTTGGGAGGCCACCGACCGCCTCAATCGCAACGAGAAGTTCACGTACGATTCGAAGGGAAACGTCACTTATAATTCCCATGCCGACGGCACGACGCAGAGTTTCACTTATAACTCGCTCAGTCGGACAACGGGTTTTACGGACGAGGGAAATAACTCATACGCGTACACATACGACAGCTACGGCAACGAATTGACCGCGACCGATCCGCTTTCTCGCGTAACCACCAGCACCTACACAGGCGACGGCAAGCTCTCGACGATCACCGATCCCGCCAGCCACGTCACGACCTATGGTTACGATTCCTACGACAGGGTCATCAGCACCACCCGGCCCGCCGTGGGTGGCACGAGCCCGGTCTGGTCGTATACCTACAACAGCGCTGGAAACAAATTGACGGAGACCGATCCCCTCTCGCACGTCACGACCTACACTTACGACTCGATGGGCCGCCTGCTCACCGACAAGAAGCCGGACGGCACTCCGGGAAGTTCGAGCGACAACCCCGTCTACACTTACACCTACGACGCTGTCGGCAATGTGTTGACCGTCACAGATCCACTCACACACGTCACGACCTACACTTACGACAACCGCAACCGCCTCCTCACTTCGACGAACGCTGAAAGCGAAACGACGACGCTCGGGTACGACAACGAAGGCAACGTTACATCGACGACGAACGGCCTCGGCAAGACTTGGACCAGCGCTTACAACGCCGCCAACTTCAAGACGGGCGACACCGATCCGCTGTCGCACTCGACGACGTACACGGTCGACGAGATGGGCCAGGTGACCGCGGTGACAAACGCGCTCGGCAAATCGACGACCGCTACCTATACTAGCCGCGGGCTCAACTCATCGGTGACCGACCCCACCGCGCGCGTCACGAGCCAGGGCTTCAGCAACCAAGGTTGGGTGACGAGCGCCACGCAGAGCGGCGGCGGCCACAACCGTACCACGACATATACGCGAGATGCCCTTGGCCGCACAACGGTCGTCACAGACGCGACGAGTCGAACGACGACCTACACCTACAACTCCGCAGGTCTCGTTGCGACAGAGAAGGATACCGCCAACAACACGACGACCTACGCTTACGACGCCCTCGATCGCGTCACGTCGGTCACAAACCCAAATAGCCAAACGACGGCGACCTACACCTACGACCTTAAGGGAAACAAGCTCACTGAGACCGACGGCCTCTCACGGACCACTACTTACACGTACGACGAGCAGGACCGGGTCCTCACCGTCACCGACCCCTTGTCTCATACCACGACCTACGCCTACAGCCTGGCAGGACGGCTCAGTTCGGTCACCGAT
>CAZNSL010000866.1:0-2947 GCA_964574975.1 uncultured Alcaligenaceae bacterium
GTCCGTGGCGGCTGCCGAGTTGAGCCCAAGGTACGTTGACGCGGCGGCCGTCGTCGTGACCGTGGACTCGGTGCAGCCGGAGTTCGAGACGCGGAAGATCCGCTGGAACCCGCTGCCGAACACCACGAGGTATCGGTACCCCGAGATCGTCAGGGCCGACATTCGGATGTTGTCCGACGCCGTGTACCCGGTCCCAAGATGGAACAGGAACCGCGACGCCGGGCGCTTGCTCGCCCCGTCCTTGACGCTGAACACCGCGTTCACGGCGTAGAGCAACTGCCCGGGCAGCAATGCCTGGGACGCCTGCTGGCTGATGCCTTGGTGCATCGAGCCAGACCGGAGTTTGCCGCTCAGCCTTTCGTCGCTTGTCATGTGTTACTGGCGGGGGCGGAAGGGGACTTGCGGGTACCCGGCGGTCGGAGCGTTCTGCTGCCCGCTAGGCGACGGCGGGACGCTTACCAGCGGGAGGCCGGGACCGTTGGAGTAGTCCTCCTTCTTGGCGGCGGCAATCTGCGCCCGCTGGATGTCGTTCTGGTAGTTGAGAAGGACGAACTCGATGGCCGACGTAATGATGAGTTCCTTCAACTCGGGCGGGCACTTGTCGAACTCGATCAACTTGTACACGTCGGCGTAGACGACCTCTCCGGCCGTGAAAACGGCCGTGTCTCGGTCCAGATCGTATAGCGCCCCGTCAACGATGGTGAAGTTGCGATGTTCGTTGGGTCCAGCGGCCTTGACGCGAAGCGTCGTGGACGGCATCGTGATAGCGCCAGCGCCGTCGGCGGTGAGGGGCTTGCACTTGGCGAGGTTGTGGTATGTCCCCTTGGTTTGGATGGTGAACAGCGTCTCGTCAAGCCACCGTTCCATCTGGCCTTCAATCGAGCCCACATATCCGTAAGTGGGCCACGATCCAGTCTTGGTGCCAAGAGCCGAGAACGGCTGCTGCCCGACGGAGATAGCCAGCCGGTTGACGGCTTGCAGTTTCGACGATCCAATACTTGCCATGTGTAGTCCTCGATGTGGTTCGTGTAGAAATCAAGGACTTAGATGTCCTCGACGAAGAGAACGGCGGCGTTGCTGCTCGTGCCGCCGGTGTTGTTAGCCTTGATGGCCAGTGTGTAGCCTGGAGGGATTCGCAGGCCGCCTGGGATGCGAATCACGGCACCGACGCCGCGAGGCTCGATGTAGGCCCCGTGAATGGTGTACTCGGTGCCGTAGGTGGGAGCGGACGAGTAGTCGCCGCCGATGGTGCCGACTTTGGTAGACCCGGCCGAGATGTCGTCGGAGAAGTTCGGATCCTTGGAGATCGTGCCGGCCGTTCCGGGCGTCCCGCCGCTCAGGGACGACGAGAGGGTCAGCGAGTACAGCGGCACCTTCTGTGTCGCGTCAATGGACGCCGCCGAGATGGTGATCTCCGCGATCGTGATGCCGTGGGTGGACGGGGCCGTGCGAACGGCGAGGGCCTTGGCTGAGTCTGTGCCAAGCGTGCAGGCTTGGTAGGCGCGTGTGCGTAGTCCGCTCATGTGTAGTGTCCTATTCGATGCTCGGTCCGATGGGTCTGTCCGACCTCGTGTATTCCTGTGATGGCTTTGTGAAGCCGCCCCCCCTGTCGGGCGTGATTCCGGGGACCACAAACGAATCAAAGCCCCTTCCGTCGGGTGCCTCCCACGGCCACGCAACGTCGGTCATGCCGTCGTCGATGTAGGACCGGA
Organism: uncultured Alcaligenaceae bacterium; assembly: GCA_964574975.1. Lineage (GTDB taxonomy): Bacteria > Planctomycetota > Planctomycetia > Gemmatales > Gemmataceae > JAXMAS01. Next base: position 1,713 of record CAZNSL010000866.1, read on the forward strand.
TAAAGACGGTCCCGCCAACCGGGGGCGGTGGAGGCACAACCTCGTCCGCGCAGCAGTGGATGCTGTCTACGGCCCCGGTAACCCCGGAGATCGACAGGCTGCTCACGGCCCCGCACGTCGAGGCCATTAGTCTCTGCCGCCACGGAACGGGTTGTAGGATGACACGTTGGCCCTCTTGATCCGCGAGTCCGCGTTCATCGAGATGGACTCCTCTCGCTCCGCCATTGCCAGAAGCCCGCGCAACTTCTCGGGTCGCCCGTGTGCCATGCAATATTCGGCGGCGGCCCGGCGAGCGATTGCCGGCTGAATGTGAGGCGGGACGCACGAGAACTCGTACAGAAGAACGTAGGTTGCCTCTGGGTCGGCGTCGAACGTGGTGGTGTCGCCGTCCACGGATCGGTCGTACAGGACTTCGCCCAACTGGACGCCCTCGACGCCGGAACTGGTGGTGTAGATTTCAAGGCATCCGGTCGGCACGTCCACCGTGTTGTCACCGTTGCGGTCGAGGTCAATGCCGCGACGGAGATTGAACCCAAACCCGCGACGCTGGAACTCCATGCTCGCCTGGTCGAGGAACTGTTCAGCCACCGACTGCCAACTCGGTCCGCCAGGGTCCAGCACCCCGACGTTGAACATGCCGTTCGACCTCAGAATGAGGTTGACGGCCTCCAGTTTGGTCACGCGAATCTCCCTCGCACGATGGCGGTAGCAGTGCTACCCGCCGACACGGCAAGCGCGGTCTGGACGCCGACGTAGATCGTGTCGAAGCCCTGGCAGTCGAACCAGTCGTTGCGGTACGGGATCGTGTACTTGAGGGTGCCGTCGGTCGAGTCGATCGACGAGGTAGCCAGCGTCACGGACGTAGCGCCCGAGTAGGTCGTGAGCCGCGTAGGTCCGGCGACGATCGCGCCCTCGGACGTGTCGAATCCGAACGCCACGAGGACAGGGTTGGCCGACACGGTTGCCGACGCGCTGTACCCGAGTTGGAGAATCAGGTTCGTCCCAGAACTGCCGTTGCCGACGCCGGCCCGACGGATCGGATGGCTTGTCGAGTTGACGATCTGCGTCACGGGATTGGTGAGCGCGGCGTTGTCGAGCGACGCCACGCCGCCGGCGTCGATGATCGTGGTCCATCGGGACGTGTAACTCGTCGGGATGACGATCTGGCCGTCGGTCCCGGCGTTGATTGCGTTGACTGCGGTTCCGATTGCCATGTCTATTTCCTGTTGCGAATT
>CAZNSL010000867.1:0-2947 GCA_964574975.1 uncultured Alcaligenaceae bacterium
TCATCAGTTCGTTGTACTTCAGCGTGGCCGTGAAGCCGTTCGGGCCGACGTTGGCATCATTGACAAGGATCGTGTTCAGGGTCAATTGGCTGGCGGCCGGGCTGACGTGGTCGACGTCGTAGGCACCGCCGACGATGGGCGAGACGGTGAGGAAATTGCCGTTGGCATCCGAGACGCCGGTGCCGTTATCGACAATGAGTCCGAGGGTGCCTTCGCCGGTGCCGGTGTTGGCAGTGACGGTGTAAGTCTTGCCGCTGCCGGTCAGGTTGGTGATGGTCGGGCTGCCGGTCAAACCGCCGTTGAAGAGGCTGAAGTTGCTTTGAGCCAGACCGGTGATGCTTTCATTGAATTCGACCGTCCAGGAGACGGTGGCCGCCTTGGTCGGGCTGGCACTGTCGCGAAGAATACTGACGGCGAACGGATTGCGGGTGTCCAGTGAGAAAAGGTCAGACTGCGTCTTGATGACGGGAGTGCTGCCGGCGAGATCCTTACCGCCGGATATGATCACGTCCACCGGCCCGGTTTGAACGTTGATGTCGCCGAGGCCGTAGGTGGCGACGAAGGTGGTCGGCGAAGTCCAGGTTTGCGACGCCAGCATCAGTGAACCGGATAAGTCGACGTCGAAGGAGATGACCGGGTAAGTGCCCTGATCCATGGCCTCGCTGTAGGTAGCCGTGAGGCTGAACTTGCCGACGGCCACGTCAGCGTCGGTGATGACCGTGTCTGTCGCGGCAATCGAGTTTGCCGTCGGCGCGACTTTGTTGACCGTGTAGCTCTGCCCGGCGAATGGCAGGTTCGTCGGCAGCAGGTTCATGCCGAGACTGTTGACCATGTTGAGCGTGAGGTCGCCGTCATCGCCGGTGTTGGCGATGACGGTATAGCTGCTGCCGGAGCCACTGATACTGACGATCGACGCCCCGGTGACGCCCGAGCCGGAGAGCGAGAAGTTCGCGGTATTGGTGCCGATGACGTCGTCCCCGAAATCCACTTTCCAGTGTGCCGTGGACGCACTGGTGGGGTTCGCGTTGAGCCGGTTGATGCTGACGACGGACGTAGTGTGGACCTGGACGGCGCCGATGTCGACGTTGCCGACGCCGTCGGTGCGGGCGAAGCCGCGCTGGTCGGTCGGCAAGGCGGCGGGGTTGCTGCCTTTGCCGCGCAGAGGGCTGTCAAGGGCGGGCAAATGGGTGAGCGTGGGGCCGCCGTTGTCGGCGAGGAGCCCGAGCTTGAGGTCGGTGCCGGGGGTAAGGTTGCCGCTGCCCGTGCCGAAGGTCCAGCCGCTGGTGCTGCCGATGGCCGACTTGGAGACGTTGACCGCGCCGCTCGGGATGGCGATGTCCGGGCCGATGGGAGACGTGTTGCCGCTGACGATCGAGCTTTCGAGCGAGAATGATGGACTGCTGAGGGTCTGGTTGATGCCGCCCCCGTTGCTGCTGGCGGTATTGTCGGTGATGGTGGTGTTCTGGATCGTGGTCGTGCCCGTGTAGCTGTAGAACTGAATGCCGCCGCCGATATTGGAACTGTTGTTGGAAATAGTGCAGTTGCGGATGGTGGCCGCCTGAGTTCCGTTGAAGTAGAGTCCGCCGCCTTCAAGGGACGCGGTGTTCCCGGAGAAGGTCGAGTCGAGCAGCGTGGTAACGCCACGAACGTTGATGGTAGCGCCGTAACTGCCGGCGGAATTGCCGCTGAACGTGCAGCCGTCGACGGTCAGTTTTCCGGCTGTGCTGTTCATGTAAAGTGCGCCGCCGCGGCCGCTTGACTTGCTGCCGGTCAATACGCAATCCGTGAGGGTGAGGTGTTCGTCGCCCAGGATGATTGCACCGCCGAGGCTCGAGCTGCCGCCGCTGATGGTCAAGTTGGAAATATTGACGGTGCTTGCAGCGGCCGCCCCAATGGTATTGAAGATGCGGCGGGCGTTGTTGCCGCTGACGGTCGTGAGGCCCGCGCCGGGGCCGGTGATGGTCACGGCGTCATTGATTGCGAGTTCCACACTGGTGAGCGTAATCGTCTTCGCGGTCGCGAAACTGCTGTCGAAGGTGATGGTGTCGGCGCCGACGACGCGGTTGCTCTCATCGACGGCGTCGCGGAGGCTGCCGACGCCGGCGTCGTTGGTGTTCGTGACCGTGGTGTTGAGCTCGAAAGCGCCGATGTCGATGCCGTCGTTGATTCGGTTGATGCCGCGCTGATCGGTGGTCAGGCTGGCGGGGTTGCTACCCTTGCCGCGCAAGGGGCTGTCGAACTCGAAAGCGACGGTCTGCGTCGGGCCGCCGTTGCTGGCGAGGGCGCGGATCTTGAGGTTCGAGCCGAAGGGCAGGTTGTTGCTGCCGGTGAGCGTGAAGCCGGTGAAGCTGCCGATGGCGCTGAAGTTGACCGTGGTGGTGCCGGAGCTGGAGATGTCCGGAGCAGCGGCGCAGATGTTGCCGCTGACGATGGAGCTGGTGATCGTCGAACTGGTCGAGCCGGTGAAGAGGCCGCCACCGCTGCCACCGGCGGTGTTGCCGACGATCGTGCAGTTTTCGATCAATCGGGTCGTTGCCGTACTGCTGAAATAAATGGCGCCGCCGCTGCCGCTCGTCGAGTTTCCGTTGAAGGTGGAGTTGCGGAGGGTGGCAGTCGAATTGCTTGAGAGATAGATGGCGGCGCCGTTGCCCGACGAGCTATTGCCGGTGAAGGTGCTGTTGGTGACGGTCAGCGTGATACCGCCTAAATCCACGTTGATGGCGCCGCCGTCACCGTTGGCTTTGTTGCCGCTGAAGGTGGTGCGGTTGACCGTGAGTTTGCCGTTGTATTCATAGGAGTCGATCCCTCCGCCTTCGCTGGCAGTGTTGCCGGTGATGACGCAGTCCTGCACGGTGAGGAAGTCGTCGCCGAAGGCAATGGCACCGCCTTCACCGGCAGTGCTGGCGCCGGTGAGCGTCAGGCCGGAGATGGTGATGAGGGCGCCGGG
>CAZNSL010000868.1:0-2945 GCA_964574975.1 uncultured Alcaligenaceae bacterium
GGCGTGCCATCGGCGACGCGGTTGGCGAGGGCCGGCACCTGACGCCGGGCCAGGTCGCGCGCCGCCGGCAGAAAGCCCTTCGAGATCAGCGCCCGGCCGCAGCATTCCAGGCCCGCCAGTTCCACCGCGTAGCCGGCTCGCTCCAGGACGCGCACCGCGGCCCGGCCGATCTCCGGGTCGTTGAACGTCGTGAAGCAGTCGTCCATCAGGATCACCCGGCCGAGCTTGCCGGCGTTCGCGTCCGGGACGTGCCGGCCAAACCACGAGCGGAAGTGGTCGCCGTGCAACAGCGGCAGACTGCGGCGGCGGTCGATGCCGGCCAGTTTCTCCATCAGCCAGCGCACCCCGCGCCGCCGGGCCAGCGCGTTCGACAGCACCGATACCTTCGCGCCGAGCGGGTACAGGCGATGGACGTTGGCCAGGAGCCAGTGGCCCATTGGCCGCGGGTGCGTCTTGTAGTAGGCGTGCAGCCACTCGGCCTTGAGCTTCGCCAGATCGACGTTGCTGGGACACTCGGCCTTGCACGCCTTGCACATCAGGCACAGGTCCATCACCGGGGCGAGCCAGCGCTCGGCGAGGGCCCCACCCGTTGCCCCGCCCGTTGCCGCGGGCGGGCTTTGGATCGCGATGCGGAGGGCGTTGGCGCGGGCGCGGGTCGTGTCGTTCTCGTCGCGGGTGGCGCGGTAGCTGGGGCACATCGTGCCGCCCTGCGTCTTGCGGCACACGCCCGCGCCGTTGCACAACTCGACGGAGCGGAAGAAGCCCTCCTGCTTCGAGTAGTCGAAGACCGTCGCCGGCTCCGGTGCCTTCGCGTACCGCAGGCCCTCGGTCATCGCGGGAGCGTCCACGACCTTGCCGGGGTTCAGTATGTTCAGCGGGTCGAACGCGGCCTTGACGCGACGGAACGCCTCGTACACCGCCGGGCCGAACATTTTGCGGTTCCACTCGCTGCGCACCAGGCCGTCGCCGTGCTCGCCGCTCAGGCTGCCGCCGAACTCCAGCACCAGGTCGGTCACGTCCTCCATGATGCGGCGCATCGTCGCCACGTCGGCCGGGTCGTGCAGGTTCAAGAGCGGCCGGATGTGCAGGCAGCCGACGCTCGCGTGGCCGTAGAACGCCCCGCTCGTGCCGTGGTTCGCCAACACCTGTCGGAACCGTGCGGCGAACGCTGGGAGCCGATCCGGCGCGACGGCCGGGTCCTCGCAGAACGTCACCGGCTTGCGGTCGCCCGGCATACCGTGCAAGAGCGGCAACCCGGCGACGCGCAGACTCCACAGGGCCGCGTGCGTCGGCAGATCCACGGCGGGCACCACCGCGGATACGCCGGGGAACGACGACAGCTTGCGCTGCAAGTCGTGGACGCGGGCCGACACCTCGGCCGCGTCCGACCCGCTGAACTCGACCATGAGCAGCGCCGCCGGCGTGCCGACGACGAACTTCATGATGTCGCGCAGCGCCAGGTTCTTCGCGGCCAACTCGATCAAGAGCGAGTCGATCAGTTCGACGGCCGATGGCCCGGCTTCCAGGCACGCGGCCAGGGCGTCGAGGGCCGCCGCCAGCGACGTGAAGTGCGGCACCACCAGGCCGAGGGCCTTCGGCCGTGGCACCAGGTTCAACTCGGCCTCGGCGACGACGGCCAGCGTGCCCTCGCTGCCGGTGATCAGTCGATGCAAGCCGCGCGGCCGGTCGCCCGGCAGCAAATCGACGAGGTTGTAGCCGCTCACCCGGCGGACGATGTTCGGAAAGCGCTGGCGAATCTCGTCGGCCTCCGATGCCAGCACGTCGCGGACGCCGCGGTAGATCGCCGCTTCGAGCGTGCGGCCCTCGGCCTTGCGAGTCCACTCGGCGTCGGTGACGGGGCCGAAGCTTGCCCGGCTGCCGTCGGCCAGGATGCAGCCGAGCCGGCGGACGTGGTCGACCGTTTTGCCGTAGACGACCGAGTGCGAGCCAGCGGAGTTGTTGCCGATCATGCCGCCGAGGTTGGCTCGGTTGGCCGTCGCCACGTCGGGGCCGAACATCAGGCCGTGCGGCGCGAGGGCGCGGTTCAACTGGTCCAGGACCACGCCGGGCTGCACGCGGCAGGTCCGCCCGTCCGGGTCCACGTCGAGGATGGCGTTGAGGTACTTGCTGCAATCGACGACGAGGCCGGGACCGATCGACTGGCCGGACAGCGAGGTGCCGCCGCCGCGCGGGACGATCGGCACTTCGAGTTCGGCGGCGATCTGGACCGCGGCAGTGAGGTCGTCGCCGGACTTCGGGAGGACGACGCCGGTGGGGAGGATTTGGTAAATGCTGGCGTCGGTGGAGTAGAGGCGGCGGCTGGTCTCGTCGAAGCGAACTTCGCCCTGGAGGTGGCGGTGGAGGGCGCGGGCGAGGGCGTCGCGCTTCATCGCGGCGAAATCGAGCATGAGGGTATTCTAGGTTCTCCTCGTTCCCAGGCTCGGCCTGGGAACGCACTGTCTTGCCGGCTCTGCCGGCCGCACCCGTGCGGACCGAGTCATTGCGGGTTCGTGCGGCGGAGCCGCCAAGGCAGTGCGTTCCCAGGCAGAGCCTGGGAACGAGAGGCTACCTATCTTGCCGCGCTTGCCGGACGCGCCGGGCGTAGCGATTGTGGCAAGTTTCTCATGCCGGGGGGTTGAGCGTGCCGAAAGAGTTAGCACAGCGAAACCGTATGCACCGGCCACGCGGAAGCGTCCGGGGCGACTCGGGCCGCGGTCATGGAATGACCCGCCCGAGCCACCGCCCCCGCCGCCAGGCCGAGACCCCGGACTTGCGTCAGCCTAAGGAGCGTTCGATGCGTAAGGGATTGCTCGCTTCAGTCGCGGCGCTGGCGGCCAGCGCCGGCGTGTCCCTCGGGCAGTACCCGCCCGCCGCGCCGGCGACGCCCGCGGGCTACCCGATGCCGGTCGATGGCGTACCGCCGCCCATGCCGTTGCCGCCGGCCA
>CAZNSL010000869.1:0-2941 GCA_964574975.1 uncultured Alcaligenaceae bacterium
TTCAGGGCCGGACTGCCGGACAGGAACGCGTGCGTCTGAGTCGGGCCGCCGTTGTTGGCGAGCGGGGCGAGCATCGGGTTGAGGGGAACGGCGAGGGTGCCGGTCAGGTTGCCAGTGCCGGTTAGGGTGACGCCCCCCGAGTCGGCGACGCCGACGAGGTTGTTGTTGCCGGGGACGGCGGCCGCAACGTAGAAGTTAAATAGGTCCGGCCCGTCGCCGGCCGAGTTGCCGGCGACGATCGTGCTGCTGAGACTGAACCGACCGACGTCGTTGAGTAAATTGGTGCTTCCGGCAATTCCGCCGCCGCGCCCGGTCGTCGAGTTCCCCGTAATGGTGCAGTTCTCGATCGCCAGGGTGCCGTAAGCGTATTGTCTCAGTCCGCCGCCGGAGTTGCCGTTGGCCGCGACGTTGCCGGAAATCGTGCTGTTGCGGATGAACGAGCCGGCCAAGGGGACCCAGCTCGTGCAGATGCAGACGCCGCCGCCGCCCTGATTGACGCTCTGTAAGTTGGACCGATTGCCCGAAATGGTCGAGTCGGAAATCCGCACCGAGCCGGCGTAGGAAATCCGGATCCCGCCGCCGTCGCCGTTGGCTTGGTTGTCGATGATGGAGCTGCGTTCGATCACCACAGGCCCGCCGATGATCGAGACGCCGCCTCCACCACTCGTCTCCCCGAGGACTCTGTTGTTGCGGACGACACAGTCGCGCATCGTCAAGGCACCGGTGACGCGGACGCCGCCACCGAACCCGTTGACCCACTGGCAGTTGTTGACGGTGACATCCGTGAGGGACAGCCCGGCGTTGGCATGAATCGACCCGACGGAGCCGTCGGTCAATGTCAGACCGGCGAGACTCAGCGGCGCGCCCAGCGAGCTAGTAAAGTGCCGGCTTGTTCCGGCAGCGTTCAGGGTCAAAAGGCCCGCGCCCGGTCCGACGACGGAAAGCGGGTCGGAGACGGCGAACTCGCCACTGGTTAACACCAGCGTCCGGGGCGACGCGAACACGGTCGGGTCGAAGGTGATGGTGTCGGCCGTGCCCACCGCGGCGTTGGTCAGGCGCACGGCCTCGCGGAGCGAAAGGTGGCCCGCAGTGACGTTGCCGTCGTCGACATCGCTCGGTTCATCCACCACGGGCGTACCTTGGATGGCCACGCGGAACGACCCGAGCGGTCCGGCCGCGACGAAGTGGCTGACCGGCGCGTCGAGGTCGCGGACCTGGTCGGCGGCCATGGCAATCGTGTAGAGACCGGCGTCGAAGAAGTCGAACGCTCCGCTGGGGGCGGGCACCGTGTAAGTCACCGTGACCACTTGCCCCGACCCGGCGATCGAGCGCGCCGTAGGCACCTGCGGGACGGCGTAACCGGGGCCGGTGACCGCGATGTCGTCCAGGTCGAGCGTCGCCGGGTCGATGCCGATGTCGTCGTTGTAGCGGACGACGACGGTCAAGTGTGTGCCTCCGGCTACGCTGACGGTCGGCGGGATGCCGATCGGCGTGGCCGTGGGGGTGACATCCATGCTCTCGGCTGCGCCCATGTCGGCGGTGGCGGCGAACACGCGGGGAAAACCAGGGCCGCGCTGGTCGGTCGTCAAGTTGGCCGGGTTGCTGCCGGCGTTGAGGCACGGGCTGCCGGGGAGCAGCAGGTGCGTCCGGGTCGGCCCGCCGTTACTTTGCAGCGGCCCCAGGCGCGGGTCCTCGCCGGCCGGGAGGTTGCCGCCGAGGTCGGTGAAGGTGGTGATGCCGCTGCGGCTCAAGATCGCGCTATTCCGGGCATTGACCGTGGACGCGCGGATATCGGGCCCCCAAGGGTGAGGAGGGGGCATGTAAACGGCGCTGTTGTTCGCAACGATGGAGCTTTCGAGTTCGACCGTAGTGCCAGAGATGCCGCCGCCGCTGCTGCTGAAGAAGGCGGTTGCCGAGTTTCCCGCGATCGTGCTGTTCTGCACGAGCAACGTGCCGCTGCTCTCGATGCCACCGCCGCCGCCGCCGCTGTTTCCGGAGATCGTGCTGTTGCGGACGGTCGTGTCCCCCGTGGCGCGGAGGCCGCCACCCGAGCCGAAAAAGAAGCCGCCGTAGGTGGGCGTAACGCCAACCGCCTCGTTGCCCGAGATCGTGGACGCTTCGATGAGCAGGCTGCCGCCGACGTGCAGGCCGCCGCCATCCTGGGCGGTATTGCCGGTGACCTCGCAGCGGGTCAGCACCGTGGTTCCACCTGCATAAATGGCCCCGCCGAAGGCCGCACTATCCGCATATTCCTCCAACCCGTCGGCCGTCGACCGATTCGCCGTGAAGACACAGTCCGTCGCCGTCAACGAGCCGTATACGTAGATCGCACCACCGGGACCGGAGAAACCAAAACTGCCCGCCACGTTCGCCGTGAAGACGCAGCGGGTGACACTCAGCGCCCCGGAACCGCCATTGACCGCCCCGCCATAGCCGATGGCGGCAAGGCCCGCCGTCAGGGTGAGGTCCACCAATCCGATGGCCGTCCCGGCCGGTACGGCCGCGTTGAAGATGCGGGTGGCGTTATTGCCGCTGACGGTCACGTTCGCGGCGCTCGTGCCGTCGAGGGTCACGGGGCCGCTGATGGCGATCTCGCTGGCCAGCGTGATGGTCTGCGGTGAGTTGAAGAATGCGGAGAAGTCGATCAGGTCGGCCCCGGGCGCGGCATTGGCGTCCAGCACGGCCTGGCGCAACGACCCGTTGCCGGTGTCGTTGGCGTTGGTGACGGTGAAGGTGGACGGGACGATGCGATCGCCGAGGCGTTCGAGGCGCGGCGTCGTTCGAGTGGTTCGGTGCATTGCGAAACTCCTTGCTCGGTGATTTCGAGCGAACGGTGCTCGGTGGAACTCCCCGGCGAGGGGGGGCGCCGGCGCGGCCCCGGGGTGGGGGGGAAAAACAGGGCGCGAACGCGACCCCGCGCGCCGGCGCGGTGGACAAGAGC
>CAZNSL010000870.1:0-2936 GCA_964574975.1 uncultured Alcaligenaceae bacterium
ACCAGCACGCCGTCGGCCCCGATCCCGATGCGCTGAAGGGTGTTGCCGCTATTGCTGCTGAAAATGACGTTCCGATCCGTGTTATCGCCGTTGCCGGCAAAGTACACGCGCTGCCCGAACGCCGTGGACGGGCTAAATGGGTCGACGTACACGACGTTATTGTCGGACGCACCCATACCCCCACCGAGGTAATTGTTCGGGTCGTTCGTCTGAGGCAAGGACGCAACGTAGACAGGGGAGAAGTTCGCCCCAGAATCGGTCGAGCGGAAGATACCGAGCAGCGGTTGGGCCCCGGATTGCGGGTCGGAGCGCAACCCAGCGGAGACGAAAATGACGCTCGGCAGCACCGGCGAAACGGCGACCTTGACGTTCCCTGGGGTGGTACCAGGCACGAATTGCGACCCGCCCAGGAGCGAAGTCCAGACCGGGTTGGCGACGGCAGCGTTGTTCGTTCGATACAGCCCGTTGAACGAGTCGCCGCCAGGATTGCCGACGGCCGCATAGACGCGGTTGGGGTCGGTCGGGTCGATGGCCACGTCGGTGAAAAAGCCGGAGGTCGGCGAAAATGGCGTCGTCGTTGCACCCGGTGTCGAAGTCGCGATGAGCGTCCACGGGCCGGCACCGCCGGTCGTATTCTTGTAGATTCCGGCCCCTGGGTTGGCCAAGCCTGTGAAGGGATTGAGGAATGTGGTAACGGCCGCGTATAGGATATCGGTCGTTTGGTTGAGCGGGTTGATGCCCACGGCAACGAGCTTGTCGACGCGTGCGCCGGGCGGGATGCCCGTCGAGGTCGAGCGCGTGAACGACACGGCGGAGTTCGTAGAGACGCCAATCTCAACCGAGCCATCGGGCAGACTGGTGAAGGCGTAAACCGTGTCGGCGGGCGCGCCGTTCGCATCGGTGCCGCGGTTCACTGATGCCATCGCCTGCACCTGGCCGCCGGCGTAGCCAGCATCCGGGAACCATGTCTGTCCGCCGTCGAACGTATGCCAGATACCACCGGTGTCGGAGCCGACGTAGATGTCGTCGGGGTTGGATACGAACGGATAATTGACCGTGAACCCGGTGTTCGGTGCGTCGAAGGCCATCGCGTTCAGCCGGCCGGTCGATGCCGGTCCACCGGGCGACAGCCCGGGGATGATCGGAGCCGGGCCGATGTTCGTCCACGTGAACCCATTGAGCGGGATCGAACTCGACGGCACGTCTCGGTGTTCGAGCGTTTCCAACGCGAGCCGGGACCGGCTATGAGCCGATTGTGCCGTGCGCGCCCGACGGGCTACAACTTTGGACAGGAACAGACTCATGGGGTGAAACCTCAGAGGGTGTTCAGAGTATTCCGTTGTGACGACGGCCGCGCGTTTCGAGACGACGGCCCTTGAAATCGACCCGAAGCGTGCTGCGAAGACCCTGTACGTTCGGTTGCCCGGCGGAAACCGACGGGGACGAGGGACGATCTGCGTCATCCGATCGATGGGCGGTTGAACTGCGGGGCATTTCAGGCGAATCCTGCGACAAAACCCACCGGCCGCGCACGCGCCGCCGCCCCAATCGGTACAGGTGTGACCATTAAACTGTACCTATGCGTCAGACGCTCCGCAACCGTTTTTTGTTCCCCCACCGGCGCGACCCGATTCCTCGCTACGAATTATCCGCACTTCCCGCGCCACCCGTTCGGCCGTTCTTCAGTCGTCGATCATTCGACGCGTCAACCCGGCGTAGGCGTCGATTCTCCGGTCGCGCAGGAAGGGCCAGTTGCGACGCGTCTCCTCGATGGTTTTCCGCGTACATTCGACCACGAGGAGTTCCTCCCGGCCGTGATCGCCGCGTTTGATCATCCGGCCGAACGGATCGGCGACGAACGACGCTCCCCAAAACTCCAGGCCGCCGCCCGCCGGTCCCTCGTGGCCGACGCGGTTGACCGCGGCAACGAATAGCCCGTTACTGACGGCGTGTGCCCGCTGCATCAACTCCCACGCTTGGTGCTGGGCGACACCGAATTCCGCCTTTTCGCCCGGGTGCCAGCCGATTGCAGTCGGATAGACCAGCAATTCGGCTCCTTTGAGCGCGGTCATCCGCGCTGCTTCCGGATACCACTGGTCCCAGCACACGAGAGTGCCGACCTTGACGAACTTCGTCTCGAAGACCTGGAACCCCAGGTCGCCGGGCGTGAAGTAGTACTTTTCGTAATAAAGTGGGTCGTCCGGAATGTGCATCTTGCGGTAGCGGCCGAGCATCGTGCCATCGGCGTCGAAAACGACGGCCGTGTTATGGTAGAGTCCGGCCGTTCGACGCTCGAAGAGGGAAGCGACCACTACTACGCCCAACTCTTTAGCGATGCGACCGAAGTGATCCGACGATGGTCCGGGAATCGGTTCGGCGAGGTCGAACAGAATCGCGTCCTCGCGCTGGCAAAAGTACGGTCCAAGGAACAACTCCGGCAGGACGACGATTTGTGCCCCGGCCGCGGCTGCCTCGCGGACCTTGGCCGTCGCCGCGTGCAGGTTCGCCTCGCGCTCCGCGGCACAGCGCATTTGCACCAGTCCGACCGTAAAGCTCTTCGCCGGCATCGCCCGCCCTCCAAGCATTTCTCAAACTACGGGTATAATCTTAGCAGTGGCATCAAGTTCGGCCGGCCGACGGGCCGGCACTGCGAGACCCAATATGCCCGAGCCGACGCCGGATGAATTCGCCCGCCAGGCCCGCCTGCACGCGCAGAGCCTCAAGACGGCCGGCGTCCGCTGGCTCCCCAAAGGACCGCCACCGATGGTACGTCGAAACGCCAGCGCCGCTTCAGTTGCCGATCTGTTTGCCGAGCCTACGGTCGCTCCGCCGGAAATGTCCTCGAGCCAACGCAGACACGATCTCCAAATCTTAGACGATTAGATCAAACCGTGTTCTCGTTGCGCCGAATTGGCGTCGACGCGCACGCAAACCGT
>CAZNSL010000871.1:0-2934 GCA_964574975.1 uncultured Alcaligenaceae bacterium
GAGCGCTGCACTTCTTGGCTAGCACGGCGCTGCACTTCTTGGCTAGCGTTTACAGATCCGCCAGGGCAAGCGTCCGTCGGTCGACGAATTCGCCCGCCGCTATCCCGACCACGCCGACGAAATCCGCGAGATGTTACCGGCGCTCGTGTTGATGGAGAAGGCCAAGTCCGTGGACGGCTCCGCGGGGCTGCCGTGCCCGGCCAAAGGCCCGTCGGCCACGTTGCCACTGCAACAACTGGGCGACTATCAGATCTTGCGCGTCGTGGGCCGTGGCGGCATGGGGATCGTGTACGAGGCGCAGCAGCTTTCGCTCGGCCGGCACGTGGCCATCAAGGTGCTGCCGGCCCACGCGCTTTTGGACCCGCGGCACCTGGGCCGCTTCCAGCGCGAGGCGCGGTCGGCGGCGAAGTTGCACCACACCAACATTGTCCCCGTCTTCGGCGTCGGCGAGCAAGACGGTCTGCACTACTACGTCATGCAGTTCATCCAGGGACTGGGGTTGGACCTAGTGCTGGGCGAACTCAATCGCCTGCGCCAGCCACACGGAAAGCACGCCCCGACGCTGGGCGGTGCGACGGGCCGACACACGGACCCGAGCCGCGACGGGACCGCGGCAGGCGTGGCCCGCAGCATGTGTTCGGGCGAGTTCCGCCGGCCGGACCCGGCGCGGCCGCTCACGACCGCGGTGGACGAGGCGAACTCGGTCGCGTCGCCCCCAACGACCCGCGCAGCGGATACGTCCTCGGTCATCCACTTGCCGGGACAGACCGAGGCCTCGTCGCTGAGCCAATCGGGGAGTCAGTACTGGCAGAGTGTCGCCCGCGTCGGCATGCAGGTGGCCGACGCTCTGGCGCACGCCGCCAGCCAGGGCATTCTGCACCGCGACATCAAGCCCTCGAACCTTTTGCTCGACGACACGGGCAACGTCTGGGTCACCGACTTCGGCCTGGCGAAAGCGACCAACGACGGCGACAACCTCACTCACACCGGCGACATCGTCGGCACGCTGCGCTACATGGCCCCGGAGGACAGGAAAGGCATCATGGACTCGAGTCAGTCCCGCCGTTGGCGAATGGGTCCGCACCGTTCTCGTGGGGCGAACGGATCCTGGCGAAACTCGCCGAGCGCGAAGCGGCCGACCCATCGCGGAAGGATCGCAACGAGAAGATGCGCCTCCTGTTCCTGCATCTGCGCGGCGCACTACTCGTGCGGTCGGGTCGGCCCGAGGAAGCCGTGGCGGAACTGCGCGACCCCGCGGCCCTCCATGCGCTGGACAACGAGTTCGCCAACTGTGTGTTTCTCGCCCTCGCCGAACACCGCCTCGGCCACGCGAACGCGGCGAAGGCCGCCGCGACCAAGGCGCGGGCCGCGCAGGCGCGATTCAAGCCGGATAGCGCCTGGGACCGGGCCGAAGTCGAACTGCTAACCGCCGAACTGGATGCCGTACTGTCGCCGGCGGGGAAGTGAAGGGCGTACTCGCTCGGGCCGAGTTAGTCGCGCTCTCGGCGAACCTCTGGACTGCGCCACGATCGTATCCTAGAGTGATACGATCGTGGCGCATCCCCCCGACCGACGCAACCGGGTTCGGGACTACCGCACGAGCCGGGGATGGTCCCAGGCCGAACTCGCGGGCCGAGCCGGCGTTTCGCGGGCCGCCGTTAGTGCCATCGAGATCGACCGCCTGGTGCCGTCCGTGGCCGCCGCTCTGGCTCTCGCCACCGCGCTCGGCTGCACCGTCGAGGCGCTGTTCGGTGCCACCGCGACCGTCGACCCGGAGTGGGCGTGGCCGCCGCCGCAAGAGCCGTGCCGCTGCTGGCAGGCCCGCGTGGGCGAACGGTTGTACCGCTACCCCGTCGAACTCGGCCCCGCCGCAGTGACTGGACACGACGGCGTGTCTCGCGGCGGCCGATTCACACCGCGGGATGGCTCCGACCCCGACGCGACCCTGGTCGTTGCATCGTGCGACCCTGCGGCCGCGCTACTGGCGGCCGAATACACCCGCGCCAGCGGGTTCCGTCTCCTCGCCCTGACGCGATCCGGCGGCGCAGCACTGGCCCTGCTCGGACGGGGGTTGGTCCATGCCGCCGGCGTCCACTTCGCCACTCCGGATGCTCCCAACAGCAATGCGCGCGATGTCGCAGGCGTTCTCGGGTCGGGTTACCGACTGCTCCGGGTCGCCGACTGGCAAGAAGGGCTGGCCATCGCCCCGGCGGCGCGGGTGTCTACGGTTGGCGGCGCGCTGCGGGCGAATCTCCGCTGGGTCGGGCGGGAGCCTGGGTCTGCGGCCCGTCAATGCCTCGACGAGATTCGGCCGGCCCGGCCCGCTCCACGGCGGATCGCGCGCGACCACCGCGGGGTTGCGGAAGCGGTTCGGTGTGGATGGGCCGACGTGGGGGTCTGTCATCGACTGGCGGCCGAGGAAGCCGGGCTAACGTTCCTGCCCGTTCGGCAGGAGGTGTTCGACCTGTGCTTCCCCGCGGGGACCGAGGGCGACCCGCGCGTGGACGCACTCGTCCGACTGGTCCGCTCGGCGGCGTACCGTCGCCTGTTGGGAGATTTGCCGGGGTTCGACACTCGCAACGCCGGCGAGGTCCGGACGGCCGTCTGACCGTTCGAGGAGGAATGCCGATGGTTCGGAGAACCGCGTTCACGCTCATCGAACTCTTGGTCGTCATCGCCATCATCGCGGTGCTGATCGCGCTTCTCCTTCCGGCGGTTCAGAAGGTCCGGGCCGCGGCGGCGCGCATCCAGTGCGCCAACAACCTCAAGCAAATCGGCCTGGCGGATCACAACTACCACGATGCCCTCGGCGGGTTGCCCCGCTACCGCCTGTGCCCCGACCTGGCCGTCGCCGACCCGCTGACCGGCCGGTCGCCGGATCGGTACTGCAATTCGCTGACCAGCCCTGCCACCTACACCGGGCCAATCGAGGTG
>CAZNSL010000872.1:0-2930 GCA_964574975.1 uncultured Alcaligenaceae bacterium
GCTGTGCGGGTGTGGGGCGGGGGGTGCGGGTGGCTTTGCTCCCCTCCCCCGGCTTGGCGGGAGTGGGGCTGGGGGTGAGGGTGATTTCGCCCCAGCGCATTCGTTGCATTCGTTGCATGCAACGAAAATTCGTCGCGAGGGGTGTCCCGAAGACCTCGCGACGAAACGAAGTCACCCTGGCCCCGCTTTGAGCGACAGGCCATCGAAATACCCGTCGTTGCTGCTGCCGACGCCGTGGCGCGTGCCGATCAGCCGGACCCGCACCCGCCGCGTGCCCGGCGGCGGCTTGCGACGGTCCTCGACTCGCTTCCACGCCGACCGGCTGGCGATCTCGGCCGTGTCGAAGCTGACCAGGACCGTCGCGTCCGCCGCGTCGCGGTACTCGACCACGATCCGGCCCGTGTCCGCCTGCACCAGCCGCGCGCCGGCCGTGCGGACGTAGCCAACGAACTCGAACTCCAGCGTCCCGGCGTCGATGGCGGCGGCGGAGGGCGACACGTCCACGTCCTGCGTCAGTTCCGCCCGCGGACCGGGGTTCGGGGCGAAGTACGCTTGGCCCTCGTACGCGGTCGGGCCGTCGGTGCGCACGGCCCAGGTGCCGTCGTCCGCGGTCCAGCCGGGGATTTTTCCATCGGCCACGGGCTGCTCGCCGCCGGGGTTGGTCAATAGTTGCGGCGAGTCGGCAAACGGACTCGGCGGAGGCGGCGGTATCGGCGGCTCCGGCCAAAGGACGCCGCTGAGGAGGATGACGAGTGCCAGCACCGCCGCGACGCGCACTGCGATCTGTCGCAGGATGAGGTTCGACGACCGCTGGCCCGTCGTCGCCATCACCGGCCGCGGCGTTGGCGCGGCTTCGACCGTCGCGGTCGCGCGGGCCGTGCGGCTCGATTTCGCCTGGCAGTACGGCTCCAGCATCCGGGCGGCGTCGGCCGGCGTGGCGGGGCGGCGGGAAGGATCGCGGGCCATCATCGCCGCCACCAGCTTCGACAGCCCGGCCGGCAGTCCCGGCACGACGCGGTCCAAGGGCGGCGCGTCGGCGGTGAGCCGAGCCGTCACCACGTTGAGCGGCGTCTGGCCGTCGAACGGCGTCCGGCCGCTCAGCATGTAGTAGAGCGTACAGCCGAGCGAGTAGATATCGGAGCGGATGTCGGCGGTGCGGGTGTCGAGCGCCTGCTCCGGAGCGATGTAGTGCGGCGTGCCGATGCAGACGCCCGTCTGCGTCACTCGCAGTGCGTCCTCGTCGACGGAGCGCGACAGGCCCACGTCGAGCAGCTTGACCCGGCCCGATGGCGTCACCATCAAGTTCTGCGGTTTGATGTCGCGGTGGACCAGGCCGCGCTCGTGCATGAACTGCAAACCGAGGGCCGTCTGCCGGGCGTAGTCGCACGCACTCGCCACCGGCAACCGGCCGCCCGCGGTCACGAGGTATTCGAGCGTCTGTCCATCGACGTACTCCATCGCCAGCAGGTAGCGGTCGCCGACCACTTCGGCCTCGTAGGCGCGGACGACGTTATCGTGTTCGAGCCGGGCGGCGGTACGGATCTCCTGGAGGAACCGGGCGCGAGCCTCGGCGTTGCCGATGGCCTCCGGGTTGACGACCTTGAGGGCGACGGTGCGACCCATGAGCGTGTGTTCGGCCTTGTAGACGACGCCCATGCCGCCGCGGCCCAGCTCGGCCAGGATGTGGTAACGCGGGTGGTTGGCCAGTTCGGGCGGGACGGCGATGGCCGCAGGCAGGGGTTGCGTGGCGTCCGCGTCCGTCGGACCGGTCGGCGGGGTGCGGTCGGGAGGTGACACGAAACGGACTCCGGATGTGCGGGCACGTCCTGCTCCAACCCCCCAGTGTAACCGATGGCAAGCCGGCGCGGCACAAATAATTTCGAGGGGCGGCGGGTGATGGTAGAATAGCCGATGGCCCGTTCGTCCGAGGTGTGCCGATGCTCCCGCGCGACTCGCGCTGTTCCCGCCGCCGCTTCCTCGCTTCGACCGCTGCCCTGACGATGGCCGGCGCGACCGGCGCGGCGTCGGCGTCGCGCGGGGAACGGCGTCTAGCCGTCCTCGGCAGCGTCTACCGGCCGCTGTCGTACCTGTATCACCTGGCGGGACGATTCCTGCACGGCTACCCGCGGCCGGAGGGCGTAATGCCGGCCCGCGTGCATTCCTTGTGGGTCGAGCAGGCACCGGAAAACGACCTGTCGCGCGAGTACGCCCGCCGCTTCGGCTTCCGGCGAGCGCGCACCGTCCGCGAAGCGCTCGTCGAAGACGGTGCGCTGGCCGTGGACGGCGTGTTGGTCGTAGCCGAACACGGCAACTACCCGCGCAACGACCTCGGCCAAATTCTCTATCCGCGCTTCGAGCTTGTAGCGCAAGCCGTCGAAGCGTTCCGCGAGACCGGGCGGGCGGTGCCGGTGTTCGTGGCCAAACACCTGTCGCACGATCCGGCCAAGGCTCGGCAGATGGTGGCGTGGTCGCGCGAGTTGGGCTTCCCACTGCTCTGCGGTTCGACGCTGCCGACGGCCGAGCGCCGCCCGCCGCTGGAGCCGTTGGCCGCGCGCGAGGCGCTGGTGGCCGCGTACGGCCCGACGGAGGTCTACGGCTCCGACGCACTCGACGCATTACACGCCATGATCCGGCCGACGGGAGTGCGGGCGGTGACGTGCCTGAGCGGCACGGCCGTCTGGCGCGCCGGCGACGCGGGCCGCTGGAGTTGGGACCTGTTGCACGCGGCGCTTGCGCGCAGCGAGTCGGCCAACCTCGGCGACGTGCGCACCAACTGCGGCGCGGTGGCGTTGCCGGGCATGCCGGCCCTGCCGCCTGTGGCGCTGCTGGTCGAATACGCCGACGGCACCCGCGGTTCGGTACTGCTCCTCAACGGCCACGTGCAGGACTTCACGTTCGCGGCCCACATCGCCGGCGACGCGCGGCCGGTG
>CAZNSL010000873.1:0-2929 GCA_964574975.1 uncultured Alcaligenaceae bacterium
GGGATCTTCTCCGGCGGCACCGAGTTCACTCCACAGTTCACCCGGGAAGCCTACGAGGAGATGCTCGACAACGGCGAGGTCTACATGACGCCGACCTACGGCAACACGCTGATGGGCTTGGCCTGCTCGAAGCCGATCGGCCCGGCCGACGGCTTCAAGATCACCTACTACGCTCCGCAACCGCGAGCGTGCATCGAGGTCGTCAACCCGAAGGACTTCGACCGGGTCGTCGGCTACGGCGAGACCGGCCGGGTGCTGCTGACGACGCTGACGAAGGAGTTCTTCGTACCGCGCTTCCCGGAGCGCGATGAGGGCGAACGCGAGCCGCCGTACGTCAAGTATCCGTGGGACGGTGTCAGCGGTGTGCGGCCGTTCAGCGAGCTTGTGGCGACGACCGTCGTCGGGGTGTACTGACGCCGCGCACCCGCTGCCCGAGCGGCCGGCTCGCGCCGGCCGCAAGGAATATCCAAGCCGCTCGGCGTCATATTGCGGCAAATCCGTCGTCCGAAATGGTCGGCTGGCCCGTTATCCAGTCGATGCCCCGTTCGGAGGCCTCTCCATGCGCGCACTCGCCACTTTCGCGGCCATTGTCGTTGCTCTGCCCGCGGTCGCCGCGCCGACGCGGTATGCCTTGCTCGTTGGCGTTGCCCGGTACGACTCGCCCGACCTCGGCGCGCTCAAGTACGCCGAGGCCGATGTCGTTGCCCTCGGCTCCGCCCTCCGCGACGCCGGGTATGTGTCCGATCACATCACCGTCATGACCCATGCCTCCGCATTCGCCGACGCTGGCCTCAAGCCGACCGGCGACGCCATCCGCGGCCGGCTGCGCGACCTGGTCGAAAAGTGCGAAAAGGGCGATTCGCTTCTGATCGCCCTGGCCGGCCACGGCGTCCAGTTCCACGGCGACGCCGAGGCGTACTTCTGCCCGGCCGATGCCGTCCTCGACGAGAAGGATAAGTCGAGCCTGATCCCGCTGGGCGAGGTGTACCGGCTATTCGACTTCTGCAAGGCCGACATGAAGCTGCTACTCGTCGATGCCTGCCGCGACCGCCCGGCGTCGCGGTCGCGCAGCGTGGCCAATCTCGAAAGCCGGACCCGGCCGTACACCCAGATGCCGCCCGGCGGCTCGGCGGCGTTCTTCAGTTGCTCGGCTGGCGAGCGTGCCTTCGAGCACGATGGGCTGAAGCACGGCGTCTTCTTCCACCACGTCATCGAGGGCCTGCGCGGCAAGGCCGACGTGGATTCCGATAAGGCGGTCACGCTGCCGGAGTTGGAACTGTTCGTCAAAAAGCACACCGGCCGCTTCGTCAAGAAGGAGTTCAACCAGGACCAGGAGCCGGACCTACGCAACCAGACCCGCGGCCTCGCGCCGCTGGCGAAGTGGGACCGCTCGCCGTTGCCGTGGGCGGGGGCGCTCGCCGTGCAGGCCGGCGACACGCCGGTGCGGAAACTCGGCCTCGACCAGACGGGAGCGCTCCGCATCAATTTCATTCACCCCGGCGGCCCGGCCGAGGCGGCGGGCCTCAAGGTCGGCGACATCGTTTACGCGATCGCTGGCCGGGCGGTGCCTTCGCCGAAGAAGTTCGACGAGATCGCCAACACCTACGCGCCCGGCGAGTCGGTGACGCTCGGCGTCGGCCGCGCCGGCAAGCGGCTGGAGGTGCCCCTCAAGTTCGCCGCGGAGTTGACTGAGGCGGAGACCGTGCGGCAGTTGCTCGCGGCCGCGGAGCGACCCGACGTGCAGGTGCAACTTGGCGACCATTACTTCGAGGGGTGCGGCGTGCGGCAGGACCTGGTCGAAGCCGCCAGGTGGTACGGGAAGGCCGCCGCCGCCGGCGACGCGGAGGGCATGAACCGCTTCGGGCTGTGCCACGACAACGGCCTGGGCGTGGACAAAGATGCGGCCGAGGCGGTGCGCTGGTATCGCCGCGCGGCCGACCGCGGCCTGGTGGAAGGGCAGCACAACCTCGCCCGTTGCTACGCTTCTGGCTACGGCGTCGCCATGGACCTGCCGGAGGCGATCCGGCTGACGCGGCTTGCCGCCGACCGGGGGCTTCCCGAAGCACAGGACGACCTTGGCGTCTTCTACGCCGAGGGGAATGGCGTCCCGGCGAGCGATGCGGAGGCGGTGAAGTGGTATCGCCGGGCCGCCGCGCAGGACGACACCGCCGCACAAAACCGCCTCGGCCTGATGTACTACGAGGGCCGCGGCGTCGGGAAGAACGAGGCCGAGGCCGTGCGGCTGTTCCGACTGGCCGCGGACAAAAATCTGGCGGTCGCCCGGTACAACGTGGGCAACGCCTACGCCGACGGTCGCGGTGTGCCGAAGGACGACACCGAGGCCGTGCGCTGGTATCGCAAGGCAGCGTACCAGAGCTTCGCCGATGCGCAGACGCAGTTGGGCGTGATGTACGAACAGGGCCGGGGTGTCGCGAAGAGTGACGCGATCGCCCTGCGTTGGTACCGTAAGGCAGCGGCACAGGACGATGCTAATGGCCAGTACTACGTCGGCCTGATGTACCACGAGGGTCGCGGCGTGGCGAAGAACCCGGCCGAGGCCGTGGCGTGGGTTCGCAAAGCCGCCGACCAGGGATTCGCCGAAGCGCAGAACCGGCTCGGTCTGTTCGCCGAGAATGGCACGGGCGTCCCGAAGAGCGCGGCCGAGGCACTGAAGTGGTTCCGCAAGGCGGCCGACCAGGGACTGGCGGTGGCACAGTACAACGTGGGCGTGTACTACGCGGACGGCCTGAGCGTGCCGGCCAACCGAGCGGAAGCGCTGCGGTGGTTCCGCAAATCTGCCGCCCAGGGCTACGCGGACGCCATGACCAAGGTGCAGGAACTATCGAAGCCGCCCGCGTGAGCGTCGGCCGCGCAACCCATTTCATCCGCGTTGCCAGCCCGGAGCGCAAGCGACGGGGAGCTCGACCCG
>CAZNSL010000874.1:0-2919 GCA_964574975.1 uncultured Alcaligenaceae bacterium
ATCATCTCGGTGTAGAGCAGTATCCGCGGCGAGAAACCCCTCAGGAAGTAACGGCAGTGGCGGTCGGTCCAGTCGAGCATCGGCGCGACTGACAGCCTTCGGTCGATCATCGTCCAGGATCCACGGGTCGCATCGAGGCCATCACCGGCAAGGGGGGGCGGGACAGGGGACGCGAGTCTAGCAAATCGGGCTCCGGGCGCCGGTGGCGTCGCCGATGGCTCGCGCTAGGGATGCGAGCCGAGGGCGTCGAGCACCACGTAGTTGGCCGCCCGCGCAAGGTCGTCGCGGATCACCACCTTGAGGCTGTGTGCGCCGGGCGCGAGGCCGGTCCGCTCGTAGACGATCCTCTGGCGACGGGGAATCGCGGTCGCGACCGGGAGCCGCGTGGCGTCGAGCCGGCCATCGAGGTAGACGTCGACGGTCCCGCGGTTGGCAGAAGTCGAGGCCGCCCAGCGCACGGCGACTCCGCTGAACGTGCAGGTGAAGGAATCTCCGGGCGTGTTGCTCCAGTGCTCGTCGCCCGCGTAGTCGCCCGCCACGGAGGCGTCTCGGCGAACGGACCAGCTGCCCTCGAACCGGCAGTCGCCGTGGTCGTCATTGCGCCAGGTCCAGCGAACCCCGTCGACCGTGAACGGGAAATCCGGCAGCGGTCCGATGTTGGGCAGGTCCATCTTCGTCGCGTCGAAAGCGCCCTGGGCCTGGCGCGGCGCGGGGACGTAGTTGGGGTGCGCGGCCCACGAGACGTTCGCTTCGGCGTTGGACGTGATGTCGTTGCCGCGATTGTAGAGGTAGTAGTGCACGCGGAAATCCGGGTCGCCGACGTCGGTCGCACTCGCCGGATTGGTCACCTGGACGTTGCGGATCGACCAGTTGCTCGACGCGTTGTCGAGGTAGAAGCCAAAAGGCATCACGCTGAGCGGATATCCCGCCAGCATCGAGGAGGCGTCCCAGACGGTCGGTTCGGAGAACGTGATCAGCATCTGCTCGGCGATCTTCAGCGGCCACCGCGGCGCCCCGGCTGCGCCGGTCTCGTTCGGCAGTCCGGTGCCGGTCACATAGAACGGCGCGATGTCCGCCGAGTCCTGCGAGCCGTGGCGCAGGATGTTGTATCCCCAGTAGTTGCCGCCGCTCGCGTCGTCCGGCCCGCCGCCGAGCAGGCCGCGGGGACCGTACTCGATCAGGTTGTGGGCGAAGGTGTCGTTGCCGCTACATTGCTCGAAGATGCCCCAACCGTCCGGCGACTGGTGCATGCCGACGAAGCGGATCACGTTGTTGACGACGACGTGCCCCTGGTTCTGGCCGGCGACGGACAGGTCCGGGTAGCCATCGGCCGGCGGCGATCCGTCTCGCGTCGTGCAGGTACCGGAGGCATTCCAGGCGCGGATCAGCACGCCCGCATTGCCGACGTTCTCGATCCAGTTGCCGTAGACGATGTTGCCGCGATTGTGACGCAGCATCGCGATGGCGCTCTGGCCCGCGTCGAGGAAGCGATTGGCCACGATGCGGATCCGCTGCGTCGAATTCAGGTGCAGCATGGCCACCGGTTGCGGCACCTGCCGTCCCGGCGGGTTCTGCAGGAACCGGTAGTCCGGCCATTCGCTGGTGAAGTCGCTGCCCTGGAACGTCAGGCCTTCGAAGCTGATGTCGTGCGGGCCGCCGAAACTGGCCTGGTCGGTGCAGGCGGCGTCGAAGCAGAGCTGCACTATCGCGGCGACCCGCGGGGCGAGGATCTCGGCGTTGCTCGCCTGGGGATCGCCGTTTCGCGGGTAGTAGTAGAGCCACTGTCCGGCGGCGTCGACGTGGTATTCGCCGGGCGCATTCAGCATCGACAGGTCGCCCTGCACGAAGAAGCGGTTGCCGCTGGCGATATGGAAGCGCGAGATCGGGCTGCCGTTCGCGAGCGCGGTCCTGATGATCCCTGCCGGCTGGTCGAAGGCGGTGACGGGCAGCAGGAACGACGCCCAGTTCCAGCGCGCCCAGGCGGCCGTGGGCGGCTCGACGGCGTTCTGGTTGCCGCCCGCGAACAGGTGCACCTGCAGGTGCCCATCGGCCGCCGGCTTCCAGCCCGCCGTGACGCGATCGGCCGGCGAGTACTGCAGCATCGAATGCGAGGCGCAGTCTTCGCTCGCGCTGCGACAACAGCTGCGGCCGTTGCCGAAGCTGCCGTCCGGACAGACCGGGCCGGCGGTCAGCAGGTACGGACCCTGCGAGGTCGTGCTGGATCCGTAGTTGCCGTTGACGTCCGGAGATCGTGCCTTGTTCGCGCGCACGCCATTCTCGTAGAGGTCGTGGAATTCGCCGCCGGTCCACGGGTAGCGGTACAGCGTCACCCCGTTGACCACCACCGGCGTCCACGCCGCGCTCGCCAGCCGGGTCGCGCCGAGCAAGCGCGCAGTGCCGACGCCGTCGTACGCGACGTAGCGGATGGTGTTGCCGCTGCCGTTGGCCGAGTCGGCCGGCAGCAGGCACAGGCCCGCGGGGATCGCGAGGCCGTTGTGACTGCAATCCGGGGTCGTCAGGTCGTAGTCGCCAGCCCGCAGGTACACGCGGACGTCGCCGCTCATCGTGTGGCTGGCCAGCCAGGCACGCAGCACGTCGCGGGCGTGCGGCAGCGTCCTGAAGGCGGTGGCCGTGCTGCGACCGTCGTTACGGTCATCGCCGTTGACCGGATCGACGACGAAGTCGGCAAGAAGCTGCTGGAGTCACTGGCGGAGAAGATGGACACGTCGTCCGAGTCGCTGAGGTCGCGCCTGGACGGTGGCGAGAGCTTGAAGGACATCCTCGACGCCTCGGGGCTCTCACACGAGGACATCAAGGCGGCGTTTGACGAGGCGTTCAAGTCGGTCAAGCCGTACAACGCCAGCGGCGCGACGGCTGACAGCGCCGCGTTGTCGTACAGCACCGTCGACGTGTCGGTCT
>CAZNSL010000875.1:0-2918 GCA_964574975.1 uncultured Alcaligenaceae bacterium
GGCCGCGCGCCGGCCGGGCCTGCCGCCACAGCCGCCGCAAGGCCCACTGGCCGAGTAGCCACCGGGCCAGCAAGACGGCCACCGCTGTCGCGTATAGCCCGGCGAAGCCGGCGACCCACGGCCGCCAGTCCCACGGTGTCACCGCCGGGGCGGGCGGTTCGATTCGTGCCAATTGCGCGACCGGTTCGGTAGGAGGCGCTGGAGTTTCGGTCACGGGCACGGCGACGAACGACCACTCGGCGACCTCGGCCGGTGCGGCCACGGAGACGGGTTCGGGATGTGCGCTGACCGTAATCGCCGCGGGTTCGGCCGAGCGCAGGGTCGGCAGGGCGATCCAGGCCGGGCCGAGCCGCAGCACGGCGACGGCCAGGGCCGCGAGGACCGCCCACTCGCCGACCCGTTGGCGCACGGCCGGTTGGCGGGCCAGCCGCATGAAGCCGAAGCCGGCGAGCAGGATGGCACCGCCGCCGACCGCCGTCCCGAGCCACCAGCCCGCCACGTCGAGGAGCAGTTCGCGCATCGGAGAGGCCCCTAGTCGGTCACCGGGTCGTTCGCTTTTTCGCCGCGTTGACGAGCGCTTCGAGTCGCTTCAGCTCGTCCGGGGTGATTCGCTCGGCCTGGAACAGGCTTGCAACGAGTTGCGACGCGGCCCCGTCGAAGACGCGGTCGAGGAAGCGGGCGGCACTCTGGTCGCGGCTGAAACGGGCGGAGTAAACGAACGCGCGGCCGTCGAGTTCGTGAGTCACCAGGCCCTTGTCGTCCATGATCCGCAGGAGCGTCTGGACCGTGTTGTAGGCGAGGTCCTTGCCCGCCGGCTGGCGCTCCAGTAGGCAGCGGTAGACGGCCCGGACGTTGGCCGGGCCGATCTCCCAGAGGACTTTGAGGATTTCCAACTCGCGCCCGGTCGGCGTCGGGGAGTCGTCCACGGCGGTACCTCACCGAAAGGATGAAGCCTAAGAACTTAGGTATTAGAGCCGGAAGTCGTGCCCGTGTCAAGAGCCAGGAGACGTAAAATGGGTAACATTTTCCGGGACGACTCAGGGCCAGGTGAGTCTTGTAGGGTGGGACTCGCGTAGGGTGGGACGAGCTTGGCGAGTCCCACCGCGAACGCTCAACCGCTGAATGTTCGCGGTGGGACTCGCTCCACTCGTCCCACCCAACGAGAGTCCCACCCTACGGGGTAGTCGCCGTGCGACAACACTTACCGTCGCTTCGTTCGGTAGGTGAGGCCGTCGGCGGAGTCGGGGCGAAACTCCCAGACCGGCTGCTTCGAGTCGCGGTGTAGCTCGGCGACGCCGGCGGTGTTGCAGACCAGCGTGTTGCCGTTGGCCAACCGCTGCACCGAGAACGGCCGCGAGTAGGTCGCTTGCCAGAGGACCGCACCGGATTCCGGGTCGTGCTCCATGACGGAGTTGGTGGCCGTCTTCAGTACGTGACCGTTGGCCAGCACCTCCAGTCCCGCGATCTGGCCGATACCGCGCTGCGCCGGGAACTTCTTGACGACGGTGCGGTTGGCGTCGAGGCGGACTACCTCGCCGGCGAAGGTGACGAACGTGACCTCGCCGTTGCGGGCCTTGAACGCGGCGGCCATGTCGCCGGCCGGCCGCCGGTACTCGTAGACCGGCCGGAAGTTCGCCGCCGGGTCGAATTCGACCAGTTTCATGCGGGAGCAGACGAACAGGGTGCCGTCGTGCGTGCGCTGGACGCCGTTGGGGAGCGGCACGTCCGCGCCCCAGATTTCCGTGCCCTGGAAGTCGCGCACCACCACGCGGTTACTGGCGTATTCGGCGATGGCCACGCGGCCCCGGCCGAGGACCACCGCGTCGACCGGGTGCTGAAGACCGTGGATGCGCCAGACGATCGTCTTGGACGAGTCTACCTCCATCACGGAACCGACGATGCCGATGCCGCCGCCGCCGGCCGCGCGGTTCTTCTGGGTGACGACCAGCGTCAGACCGAGCATACCGGGTTCCGCGTCGAGCTTGGCGAGGTCGGTCGTGGCTCCGTGCTTGGCCCACCACTCCTGCCACTTGTCGCGGTTGCGGCGACGGGCCGCCGCGTCGTTGCCCGGCTCGGTGGACGGTGCGTTCTCGCCGGCCAACCGGCCGAGCAACTCCTGCACCGGCCACGCCTCCGCGGCCGGCAGTTCCGCCACGAGAGCGATCAGGGCCGGCACGGCCGAGCGGTCCTTGGCCCGCGACACCAGCGCGACGGCCGCTCGGCGGCGCACGTCCACGGAGCCATCGGCCAGCGCCCGGCCGGCGGCCTGCACGGCGTCGGGTCGGCCAGTGCGAATCAGCGCGACGGCGACGGCCCCGCGCCGCGCCGGCGAGGCGTCGTCGAGCGCCGCGGTCAACAGTGGATCGGGCACGCCGTTGACGGTGGCCAACGCGTAGACCGCCTCGCGCACCTCGTCGGCGACGACGGGGTCGTCGGCGGACGGCAGGTAGTCCAGCAGGACGCGCAGGCCTCCCGGCGGCTTGCGTTGGGCCAGGAGGCGAGCGGCGGCCGCGGTGAGCGAGGTCGTCGGCACGCGCTCGATCTGCTTCAGGCAGCGCTCGGCCCGGCGCGCGATCTCGACGTCTGGGTCGGCGGTCGCCTTGCGCAACAGCGGGACGGCCGGCAAGCCGGCGGCGGTGAGTTCGCCGCTGGCCCGTTCGCGGACGGCGTAGGCGTCGTCGCCGAGTTGGCGGATCAGGGCCGCGAGCCGCTGGCGGTCGGCGTCGGGCAGGGCGCGGGCCTTGAAGAAGGCGACGAGGGCCGGCCCGTCGGTGCCGACGTGGGCTTTGGTGAGCGTCTGTTCGTCGGCGGTCGGCGTGGCCGGCGGCTGAGCCTGGCCGAGGGCGACAGCCAGTGCGATGGCAACTCCGATCCCGCCGAGCCGACGCATGATGCTATTCCCTTGGGTCGGCCAGCCC
>CAZNSL010000876.1:0-2916 GCA_964574975.1 uncultured Alcaligenaceae bacterium
GGAACAGGCTGCCGCGCACGCTGGAGCGGCCGAACTGGCCAGGTCGCTGACGGCCGGTGCGGGCGTGGGCAAATACGAGTTGCGCATCGCCAACGCCCTCTGGACGCAGCAGGGATTCCCACTCCAGGACGAGTTTCTCGCCA
This sequence comes from uncultured Alcaligenaceae bacterium, assembly GCA_964574975.1. Classification (GTDB taxonomy): domain Bacteria; phylum Planctomycetota; class Planctomycetia; order Gemmatales; family Gemmataceae; genus JAXMAS01. The sequence goes on from CAZNSL010000876.1 coordinate 144, forward strand.
CACTCAAGAAGTACTACGGGGCGGCACCGGAACAGGCCGATTTTGCCGGCAACCCGGAGGCCTCCCGGGCGGCGATTAACACCTGGGTCGAGCGTCAGACGAACGAGAAAATCAAGGACCTGTTTCCGCCCGGCATCATCGACGGCCTGACGCGCCTAGTGCTGGCGAACGCCGTCTACTTCAAGGGCGATTGGCGGCAGCCGTTCAACGTTGGCTCCACGACCGACGGGCCGTTCGCCGCGGCCAGCGGTCCCGTCCAGGTGCCGATGATGCAGCAGACCAGCAACTTCCGCTACGCCGAGGGCGACGGTTGGCAGGCGCTGGGAATGGCCTACAAGGGTGGCAGTCTGGAAATGGTCGTCGTCTTGCCCCGTACAACCGACGGCTTGACGAAACTCGAAAGCAAGCTGACTGCCGATGCCCTGGCCGGTTTCCTACGCGGTCTGTCGATGGAGCGGGTCGCCGTCTCGATGCCGCGATTCAAGGCGATGGCCCAGTTCAACCTGAACGAATCGCTCGAAGCTCTCGGCATGGTCAAAGCATTCTCGCGGACCGATGCCGACTTCAGTCGGATGACCGCGGGCGACCCGCTCCGGATTCAGGCTGTCGTCCACAAGGCATACGTGGACGTGAACGAGAAGGGTAGCGAGGCCGCCGCGGCGACGGGAGTGGCTATTGGCGTCCGTAGCGCGGCTCCGTCCGGCAAGCCGAAGGAGTTCAAGGCCGACAGGCCATTCCTGTTCCTGATCCGCGACACGTCGAGCGGGGCGGTACTGTTCCTCGGTCGCCTGGTCAAGCCGTGAGTGCCGTCGGGCCGGCCCGGCCGGGCGAGCGGGCCGACGCGCTGCGATTGGCGTTCGGCCACCTCGACCCGGACGAGATACGCCGTCGGTCGGCCGCGGCGCTGGCGATGATCGACGCCGGGGAGTTCGATCCCGATGGCTTGTTGGTATCGCGGTCAGACGACCGGCTCGATGGCGCGATGATTGCCGTTGCGCTTTCGGGCCGCGGAGGTGCCGTTTGGCCGCCGGCCGCTTCCTCGGACAAGGTTGCCGACACACTCGTCGCGGCGGCATCCGTCTGGCTGCGCGACCAAGGCGTTCGCGTCGCCCAAGCGCTCCTCGACACGTCCGAACTCCAGTCGGCGAAGCCCCTCATGCGCGCCGGATTCGTCCATCTGACGTCATTGCTGCATCTACGGCACGAGTTGGAATTGGCGACCGATTGGCTCGGCCGGCCCGAGCGGCTAGGGTTTGCCGCGTACGGTGATGTCGAACCGCGGCAGTTCGCGGATGTCCTGTCCGCGACGTTCGAGGAGAGTTTGGATTGCCCCGAAGTCAGCGGGGCGCGCACGGCTGCCGAGTCGGTTGAGGCGCATCACCCGACCAACGCGCCGTGGGGGCCGTGGTGGCTCGCCGACCGGCATGGCCTGCCGGTCGGCGTGTTGTTACTCAACCCATCCGACGAGGGTGGCTGGAACGTGGCTTACGTTGGCGTGGTGCCGCAGGCTCGCCGACGTGGGCACGGCCGCGAGTTGATGCGCAAGGCATTGTTCGAGGCGAAGGCGGCCGGCGTACCGTGGCTTGACCTGGCCGTGGATGCCCGCAACGGGCCGGCACGGGCGCTGTACCACTCGCTCGGCTTCGAACTTGTCGAGCGGAAGGAAGTCGTTCTGGCGGTTTGGGACGAAGTTTGACGCCCCTCTGCATCATTTCGTCAGGTGCTTAGCGTAGAACGCGTCCATCGTATCCAACACTTCCGGCACGAGGAAGCCATTGCCGTGTCCGGCTCCCTTCACGACGTGCAGAGTGACATCAGCACCGGCCTGCTTCAGAGCCGTCGCCAACACTTCGCTCTGTTGCAAGGGTACGATGTTGTCCTTGTCGCCGTGGATGATGAGCATCGGCGTCGCCGACTTCGAGACGAACGTCACCGGGGACGCTTTTCTTGCCAGGTTCAGTTTGTCGGCGACCGAGCCGCCGAGCAGTTTGTAGACCGGTCCCTTCGCGCCGCCGGACGGCGCGCCCGACTCGCCCCAGTGCAAAAAGTCGGTGGGGCCGAACCAGTCGCAAACGGCCTGGAGCTTCGTGGAAACCGACTTGGTTGACTCCTGGAGCGGCGGGAAGGTATCGTCGCCGGTGGTCGCCAACAGGGCGACGAGATGGCCTCCGGCCGACGGGCCGAACGCCCCGATACGGTTCGGGTCGTAGCCGTGGTCCTTAGCGTGCGACCGTAGCCAACGGACGGCTTCCTTGCAGTCCTGGATCTGCGCCGGAAACACGCCGAGATCCGTGAGCCGGTAATTCACGCTGGCGACGGCAAAGCCCTGACTGAGGAATGAAATGGGCGTGCCGCCGTTCTTGCTTCCGCCCTCCCAGCCGCCGCCGTGGATGTAGACGATCAGTGGCAGCGGCTTACCGGCGTTCGGGGGGACGTACAGGTCGAGCGTCTGTCGCGGGCCGGCGTCCGGGACGTACTTGATGTCGCGTGTAACCTTCGTGCCGTCCGGCAGCTTCGGCTGCGGTCGCAGCGGTTGTTTGGCCTCCTCCTGGGCATGGATCGCGGTCACGACGGCAAAGGTAGCGAGTGCGGCTGCGAACAGGCGGCGCATCGGCGTTGACTCCCGAAAGTGTGAGGCTGATTCGTCCGTTGTACCGCCGCGAGACGCGCCGCCCAGCGGGGCGGGCAAAAAGTGAGCAACCCCGGCCGGATGAGCCGGCCGGGGTTGTGTCGTTTTGAGCTTAGTAGTTGCCGTAGCCGCCGCGGTCGCCAC
>CAZNSL010000877.1:0-2914 GCA_964574975.1 uncultured Alcaligenaceae bacterium
GGCGGCGAGGTGCTCTACGACTACGAGGCGTTCCGGCTGCACACCCTCGAACTCGAACACGACACCCTGACTACGGACGCCGACGCCATCGTGACCCTGACGTACGACGCCGCCGACCGGCTCGTCCACGTGTCCCGGTCCGAGGGTCTCACCGATAAGATCAACACGACGCTCACCTACGACAACGCCGACCGGCTGACCTCGGTCCAGCACACCAGCAACCCGCTGGCGACGCTGTCGCTGTCGCTGTCGCTGTTCACCTACGCCTACGACGCCGCGAACCGGCTGACCCGCTACGACGGGTTCGAGGGCGTCAAGACCTACACCTACGACAACGCCGACCAGCTGACCGGCGTCGCCCACGCCGCCAATTCGCCGTTCGCGGCCACCCCGGAGACGTTCACCTACGACGACGCCGGCAACCGGGCGACGGCCGGGACCTACACCTACGCCGCCGGCGCCGGGAACCGCTTGAACTCGGACGGGGTGTACAGCTACACTTACGACGACGAGGGGAACACCGAGGTGAAGTGGAAGTCGGGCGAGCGGTGGGAGTATACCTGGGACCACCGCAACCGGCTGACGGAGGTGAAGCAGCTGACGGGCCCGGGCGGGTCGGTCGTGTACGAGACCGACTACACCTACGACGTGTTCGACCGGCGGATCGGGATCCTTGAGGACAGCGACGGAGAAGGCGACGGCTTCTCCAACCTGGCGGCCGTGCAATCGTGGACGCTCTACGACGGGGCAAACGCCTGGGCCGACTTCGACGGCGGCGACGACCTGACGGCGCGCTACCTGAACGGGCTGGGGATGGACGAGCGGTACGCGCGGGTGCGGGAGGACGGCAGCGTGGCGTGGTACCTGGGCGACAACCCGGGCAGCGTCCGCCAGGTCGTTCAGACGAACGGGACGGTCCTGAACACGCTGACCTACAGCGCCTTCGGCACGCCGACCGAGACGAACGCCGCCGACGGCGACCGATTCAAGTACACCGGACGCGAATGGGACGCGGGCACCGGGCAGTACTACTACCGCGCCCGGTACTACGCCGCCGACGTCGGCCGGTTCCGCTCCGAGGACCCCATCGGGTTCAGAGCGGGAGACCCGAACCTCTATCGATACGTCGGTAATCATCCCTTGGGATTGGTCGATCCCAGTGGGGAAGCACCCGTACCGCCAATCCTACCCAAAGGCGAAATCAAGCCAGGGAAGCCGGGGCAGCCCGAACCCGGAGAAATCAAGCCAGGGAAGCCGGGGCAGCCCGAACCCGGAGAGGCCAAGCCGGGTCCGTGCCCAGAACCAGAGCGACCGTCCGGACCGGTCAAACCACCAAAAGACGCAACATTTCCTATATATCCGCGCTTGATCCACTTGGGCAGCGCCGGCGTCTCGCCCCCGAGGGGCACGCCTCCCGGGGGAATCCTGCCGAAGAACCCGATCAGATTCCCCGACTTTCCCCCCGGCTGGCTTGATCTCTATCCGCCGATCGATCTGACCCCACCGCTCGCCCCGCCCCACGGGCCTGGCGGCAGATTCGACCCCCCCATTTATGTGCCTCCGCGAATATTGCCCATTCGATAATGCCGGTCTACACCCCAGAAAAAAGGGATAACCATGATCGAATCCGAGAAGTTTCGCAAAAGGTGCAGGGTCAGGGTGGCGCGAAGAATATGGCGGACTCAGAATTGAGTCCGCCCTTCACAGCTGCCTGACCGAGGCTCATCGCTAGATCAGGTTCGCTTCGGCAGGGAGGCTGGGGGCACTTGCCGCAACGGCTTACCTTGCCGAACGGCTCGGACACGTTGCTGCGCCCAGTACGTCCGACATCTTAAGTCGACTGACGCCGATTCATGGAGCGGCCTCGGTGCAGGGCCAAGTCGGTCGATAGTTAGCGCAGGGCCGGTGGGAGATTTGCGATACCGGTGTCGGTTTCGGCCTGTGCGATAGCGCTCTCGGCTCAGACTCGCCGCCGGACCGTGGCGAAGGGTTCGGAGAACGTTACCCGGGTCTTGCCCGGCCACGCGACAGCCCTTGTTTGCTGCTCGGCGGGCACGGGATCGCACAACAGTGCGATGACTTGAGTACAGGCCGAGCAGGTAGGGGCGGCCCGCAAGGCAGTGGACCGACCGTAGCGGGTTGTCTCCAGGCCCAGAGCCGAGCGGCGTTCCTGGAACGTGGTTTCGATGAACCAGCCATGATGTCCTCCAATGGGGAGTAGGGTTTGGGCCGTTATGTCCGTTTCGGGTGACCGGGCGGGCGATCGCGTGCCCGCCCGCGGCCCCGCCCGCCCAGCACAACTCGAGGTCCGCTCGCTCACTGGCCTTGTCCACGGTCACCACCACGCGCTCCAGAAGCAGGCGCACGATCCGCTGGCGGCCGGCCGGGGTGGTCGTCCCCGCGGACCACACCGCCGGCAGGTCGCCGGCCAGCGACCGGATGGCCGTCGCGTCTCCGGCTGACAGCCGCGCCGGCGCTGACCGCTGCCAGAGGCCGTACTCGTCGTCGAGCTGCCGCTGTTGCTCGAGCGCCTCCTCCCACCAGCGTTCGAGTTCGCGGGCCACCAGCCGGTTCTCCGGCTCGCACGCCTGGTACTGCCGGGCGGCCCGATCGACCGCGTACGCCTCCCGCTCGCGCCGCAGCTGCCACTGCCGGGCCAGTTCGGCCCGCTCCCGCTCGACCGCGGCTACCGCGGTCAGGCTGGCCTCCAGGGCCGCCGGCTCGAACGCCGCCAGCAGTTGCGCAACCACCAACGTCTCCACTGCGGCCCCGTTCGAAAGCCCCTGGCAGAGCGGCTCGGCGTAGTCGGCTGACCCGCGGGTGCAGGCGTACGACGGCCGGCCCCTCGGCCCCGCGTAGCGGACGGCCATCCGCCGCCCGCACCGCCCGCACCGGACCAGCCCGGCCAGCCCCG
>CAZNSL010000878.1:0-2897 GCA_964574975.1 uncultured Alcaligenaceae bacterium
GACGTGACGCCACCAGCGACCGCGGCGGCCGCCCCGGTGGCGATGGTCTCGTCCTCCTCGCGGCCGGGCTCGCGCAGGTGGACGTGCATGTCGATCCAGCCGGGGCTGACGATGCAGCCGGCGGCGTCGAGGGTGCGGTCGGCAGCGCGGCCCGGCTGCGGCCCGACGCCGAGGACGCGGCCTTCGGCGAGCCAGAGGTCGGTCGTTGCGTCGAGGTTTTGCGACGGGTCGATGACGCGACCGTTGGCGATGCGCAGAGTGGTCATGCGGTCGATTGTACGACTGCGAGATCGCCCGAATAATGCCGCCGCCCGTTCCGGCTGCGTCACTGCCGAACGCCCATCTGGTCGAGCAGGAAGGCGTACTCGTAGGCGGTCTCGCGCAGGCGGTCGTAGCGGCCCGACGCTCCGCCGTGGCCGGCGTCCATGTTGCACTTGAGCAAGAGCGGGTGCGCGTCCGTCTTCAGCGACCGCAGTTTGGCCACGTACTTCGTCGGCTCGTGGAACAGCACCTGGCTGTCGTTGAGCGACGTGGTCACCAGGATCGCGGGGTAGTCGCGTTTGGCGAGGTTGTCGTAGGGCGAGTATTCGAGCATGTAGAGGCCGGCCGCCTTCTCCTTGGGGTTGCCCCATTCGAGGAACTCCTGCACCGTCAGCGGTAGCGACTCGTCGAGCATCGTGTTGATGACATCGACGTACGGCACCGCGAGGTGTGCGACCTTGCACACGTCCGGCCGCAGGTTGAGGACGGCACCGATGAGCAGCCCGCCGGCCGAGCCGCCCTGGATGGCGAGCCGGTCGCGCGAGCCGTACTTCTGCTTCACGAGATAGTCCGCGCAGGCGATGAAGTCGGTGAAGGTGTTCTTCTTCTTCATCAGCTTGCCGTCGAGGTACCACGGCCGGCCGAGTTCGCTGCCGCCGCGAATGTGGGCCAGCGCGAAGACGACGCCGCGGTCGAGTAGCGCCAGCCGGGAGGCGCTGAACGACGGGTCGGAACTGGAGCCGTAGGAGCCGTAACCGGTGAGGAACAGCGGGGCCGTCCCGTCCTTGACGAGGCCATTTCGGTACACGAGCGAGATCGGCACCTTGACACCGTCCGGCGCGGTCGCTTCGACTCGCTCGCTCGTGTAGTTCGCCTTGTCGAACCCGCCCGGCACCTTGGTGGCCTTGAGTAGCGTCCGCAGCCGCGTCGCCATGTTGGAGCGATAGACGCTCGGCGGCGTCACCAGGCTCGTGTAGACGTATTGCACCTCCTCCGTGTCGAATTCGGGGTTGGCGGTCAGGTTGACATCGTAGCTCGGTTCGGGGAACGCAATGCGACGCGTTGCTTTCGTCCGGAAGTCGTAGATGCACAATTGCGGCACGCCCGCCTCGCGCTCGGCGAGCACGGCGAAGTCCTTGAAGAGCATCACCCGTTCGGTGAAGACGGCTGGCTTGTAGGGCAGGAGCTCAGCACTCGCCGCCCGCGCTCGGTCGGCGACGGGAACGATATCGACGGCGAAGTTCGTGCGGCCGCCGGCGTTGGTGCGGACGTAGAACAGGCCGTCGCGGTGGTCGAGCGAGTATTCCACGCCGGCTTTGCGCGGCTGGAAGACCTCGAAGGTACCGGCGGGGTTATCGCCCGCGAGGATACGGCTCTCGGAGGTGTCCGAACTGGCCGAATTGTGGACGAGGTACTTCTTATCGCGCGTGCGGTCCACGCCGAGACGGTAGAGTTCGTCCTTCTCTTCGTAGACCAGAACGTCCTCGGACTTCGGTCGGCCGAGCGTGTGGCGGTAGAGCTTGTGTGGCCGCTTGGCGGCGTCCTCGGTGACGTAGAAGATCGTGCGGTTGTCGCCCGCCCATTCGAAGCCGGCGACCTTGGCTAGTTTGTCCTCGACGAGCCGGCCGGTCGCGAGGTCCTTGACCGATAGGTAGTACTCGCGGAAGCCGGTGGTATCCGTGAGGTAGGCGTAGAGCTTGCCGTCGTCGCTCGCGCCGACCGGCCGGGCCGACAGGAACCGCTGGCCCTTCGCCAGCTCGTTCACGTCGAGGAGGATTTCTTCGCTTGCTGTGAGCCGGCCCTTCTTCCGGCAGTAAATGGGATACTGCTTCCCTTCCTCGGTACGGCTGTAGTACCAGTAGCCGTTATCCTTGACAGGCACGTCGAGGTCGGTCTGTTGCACGTGCGAGAGCATCTCCTTGTAGAGCGCATTCTCGAACGATTTCAGGTGGTCCGTGACCGCGACGCGGTAGGCGTTCTCGGCCTCGATGTACCGTATCACGTCGGGGTTGGTCTTGTCCTTAAGCCAGAAGTACGGATCGTCTATCCTGTGGCCGTGGAAGTCGAACGAGTGCGGCTTGCGTGCCGCGACCGGCGGCGCACCGGCTGGGCTTTGGGCCAACAGCGGGAACGCCAGCAACAGAGATACGAGCAGGCTGCGGTTCATGATCGACCTCTTTGCCTCGGGACGACGGATGCGGCGATCCGGGGATTGTTGAATGAGAATCGTGGCTGCGCGTCACCCGTGTGAACGACGAGTTGCCCGCGAACCTGCGGTGGGGGCGACTGTCCTCTCCAATGCGTCGCGGCGGCATTGGCCGGGCGGCGCGGCCGGCCGGGGTATCCCGTCGCCGTGCCGCGTGCCGCAGCCGGAATCGAGACCGGCCGTTGCGAGGCAGGGTTAGCTCAACTGGCAGAGCACCAGCTTGAAGAGCTGGGAGTCCCAGGTTCGAATCCTGGACCCACACAGGAACGGCACATTGCGGCCGTACCATCCACACACGCTTGTTCAGCGTGACCGTGTCCGCCAGCCGGGCGGCGTCGGTCCCGCCGGCGGGCGAGCGGCTCCGGCCGTTCGCCCACCGCCCACGTACACCCGCGGGCGGCGCGCAAACGAACCGCGGCCGCGCGACCCC
>CAZNSL010000879.1:0-239 GCA_964574975.1 uncultured Alcaligenaceae bacterium
AACGCTTCAGGTGTGCCTCGTCGGAGAAGTATTCGTCCGGCATGTTGCCGGGGTAGCTGCCGAAGGGCACCTCGCACACCGCGTCGACGCAGAAGAACGGGATCGCGGTACGCGATGGGTCGCGGCGAATCTCATCGTGTGGGATCAGCCGCTCGCAGGTCACGATCAGCCGCTTCGTCGCCCGCGCCAGCTCCAGGTCCGCCACCGACGTGCCGCGTAGCCGGCTGTTGCCGTAGCGG
>CAZNSL010000879.1:249-2891 GCA_964574975.1 uncultured Alcaligenaceae bacterium
CTCGTGGACGTGGATCGCCGCCACGTCCGGCGACAGGGCCGGTAGCGCCACGAGCCGCTCGCCGGTGAACGGGCAGTCGATCGCCTTCGCACCGCTCCTGGCAAAAGTGTCGGTGCCGAGCATGGTCCGCGACGGCAGGAACGGCACGCCCATCGCCGCCGCCTGGAGGCGCACTGCCAGGGCATAATTCGTCCACTCGCAGACCTCGACTTCGCCGGACTCCAGCACGCGGCGGGCGTGCGCCGACAGCCCGCGGGCTTCCAGGCCGACGACGTAGGCCGCATCGACCTTGGCGAGCGTTCGGCCGCGGCCGGTGCGGTTGCCGGCGCAGAGGATTTGGAAGTCGTGCGTGGCCGTGTGGCCGGCGAAGGCGAGGTCCTGCTTGCGCTGCCGGACGATTTCGTGGACCACGGCCGTCGGCAGCCGGTCGCAGCCGAAGCCGCCGATGGCGAGGTAGTCGCCGTCGTTGACGAGCCGGGCGACGGCGTCGGCGACGGTGGTGAGCTTGTCGGTGAGGGCACGCGGTTTTTGGCGAAACGCCTCGCGCAAGGCGTTAGCCGAGGGATCGGTGAACAGCGGCCCGGTGCCGGCAGGGAGGTTCGACATGGGGGAGGCCCACATTCCTGGCGCACCGACGTGGCGACCGTGGGTGCCATGCTTGCCGCTTTGGGCAAGCATGTCTTCGACGCCTTGGCATGCTTGCCCAAAGCGGCAAGCATGGCACCCACGCGTCGGTTTATGAAAGGGTACGAACTCGCCGCACGAGCAGCAGCCCAACCAGGCCGGCCGCGACCCACCACGGCCAGCGCGGCGGTTCGGCACCGTCCAACACGACCTCGTAGTAACCGTTGAACATCTCGTCGGTCGTTTGCTGGCCGGCCCGCACCGTCGCGGTTGGGTCGGGGTTGAGCGGGTTCGCCGCCGAGTTGTCGTACACCGCCGAGCAGCGCACCTCCGTGCCCGCCAGCAGCCGCTTCGGCTCCGCCAGCACGTAGCGGTGTTGCCAACCCACGTCGTAGCGCGGGACATCGAGCAACACTTCGCGGCGACCGTCCGGATAGAGGGCTTCGTAGCGGAACGATCGGCCGCGCAGGTGCATGTGCGGAAACAGGGCCAGCAACCGTACGTCGCGGTCGAGGCGGCGGCCACGCTCCAGGCGAAACTCGGCGGCGTGCGGGGGAATCTCAAAGTCCTCGTCCTGAACGATCTGTGTGGCCACCTCGTGCCGCACCTCGGCTGCGTCGGCAAACACCAGCCCGAGCCGCGTGCGGTCGCTTTCCGGCTTGCCGGTCGGCGTGTAATGCAGGGCGAAGTACAGCCGCCAGCCGGCGGGGATGCGCTTCGCCATTCCCGCCGGCAACGTCAGCGCCGGCGTCCCCGGGGCGTACGCGACGAGGCAGAACGAGCCGAGTCCTCCCGGCGTGCCGACCAGCCCATTCGCCGCCAACTCCGGCGGTTGCAGGAAGACGGTGACGTGATGCACGACGGCCCGGTTGCCGGGCCGCACCTCGGCCGCCCGCACCCACACGTCGCGCGTGAAGCCGGGATCGACCGAGACGTACTGATACTCGACGACGCCGGTCGCCGGAATCTCGATCGGCTTGGGCAGTTCGTACACCGCGTCGGGTGCGACGGCCCAGCCGTCGGGGAACGTCGGCGGTGTCGGCAGGTCGGCGGGGTTGCCTTCGGGGCAGCCGGCGTCGGCCCAGGCGGTGAGCGTCTGCTTCTCGGCATCGGTCAGCCGCGGGTCGTTGGCGAAGCGGCCGTGGGCTGGGTTCGCGTGCCACGGCGGCATCCGGCCGTCGGCGACGACCTCGCGGATCGTCTCGGCCCAGCTAGTGGCGTGCTTGTAACTCGTCAGCGAAAACGGCGCGGCCTCGCCCGGCCGGTGACACGCCACGCAGCGCCGGTTGAGGAGTGGAGCCACGTCGCGCGAATAGGTCACCGGCCCATCCGCCGCCGGTTGGCCGGGCCTGGCGATGATGCAGCCGGTCGCCTCGGTGACGGGCACGGCCACGTCGCGGCCGGCGAGCAGGTCGTCGAGAGCGCAGGCGAGATCGGCCCGCGGATTGGTCGCCCGCTGGACGCCCAGCTCGTATTGTCCGTCGATGCGGCCACGGTAGCGCAGCCGCCGTGCGCGGTCGAGGACGAACACCTCCGGCGTGCGGCGGGCGCGGAAGCGGTCGGCAATTTCGCCGGTCGCATCTTTGAGGACGGGAAACGTCAGCCCGAACTCGTCTGCGTAGCGGGCAACGGCCGTGGCCGAGTCGCCGGCGTTGGCGTTGACGGCGAGGAACGCGACGCCGCGTGGGGCATACGCCCGACTCAGCTCGGCGAGCCGCGGACCGTAGAGCTTCGCCAGCGGGCACTCGACGCCGAGAAAGGCGACGACGACGATGCAGTTGGCGTAGTCGGCGAGGGCCACGTCCGCACCGCGGGCATCGCGGCCGATAAAGTCGGCAACGGGCGCTCCGATCGGCAGCGGTTCGGGGTGTGCAGCGAGGGACAATGCGAGCGCGAGGCCGAGCATCGACGATTCCTTCGGGGAAGGAGACGGATGCTCAAGGATAGGTCAAGATACCCTGGTTAGCCGCGACGCGGAGTCTTCGGAGCGGAGCGCGGAGGCGGCGACACGCCCGCGC
>CAZNSL010000880.1:0-2891 GCA_964574975.1 uncultured Alcaligenaceae bacterium
AGACGCCATGACATCCCAATCTGCTCCGACGCGTAAGTAATTGAGCCCGACGCGCGAGCGAGGGAGCCGTTTCCCTCGCTTGCGCTCCGACGCGTAAGTAATTGAGCCCGACGCGCGAGCGAGGGAGCCGTCCCTCGCTTGCGCGTCGGGCTCAATCGCAGCCCTACCAACCCAGCGCAGCGCGTAATTCGTCCAGGCCGCCGTTGAGTGCGGCTTCGGCGGTGGGATACACGAGTCCCTTATCGACGCGCTTCTGATTGACGGACTGAAGCACCTCACACGTGTGCTTACCTTCGGCAGGAGCCGGCGTGAGCTTGTACTGTGGCGTACCGCTCAGCATCACCAGCCAAGTGCGGCCGTTTGGGGCACACCGCAAATCGCCGTCGCGGGCCTTCAACCAATCGGGGGCGGTCATCGGTTACTCCGGAAGGGGTTGGTCCTTGGTCTCGGGCAGGTACGGCAGCGCGAGCAGGCCGATGAGGAACACCGAACACATCGCCGTACCAGCGTAGCGCATCGGCAGGCTGCTGTCATCGGCACCGTAGCTGGCGAACACCCTCGTCGTCAACAAACCGAGAGCAGTCGGGCCGACGGCGGCGACGAAGCGACCGACGTTGTAACAGAAGCTCGTCCCCGTACTGCGGAGTCGCGTTGGGAATAGCTCCGGGAAGTAGATCGCATAGCCGCCGAAGACGGACAGCAGGCAAAATCCCATCAGCGGCTGCATCCAAAAGATGTCGTAGCGCGTTCGCATGAACAGAAACGAGAGGATCGTACTCGCGGCCGCCAGCACGAACGCGATGGCGAATGCTGGCTTGCGGCCGAGGCGGGAAGTCATCCAACTGAATGCGAAGATGCCGAAGAACGCGCCGAAGTTCAGCATCAGCGACGCGATACCGGCCCAAACCTTGACCTTGCCGTCGAGGTCGGCCCCATGATACCCCTCCGCTGCGAAAGTCGACCGCAGGGTCGTTTGGATCAGGTCGATGCTAAAGAACCCGACGCCCCACAGCCCGACGACACCCGAGAACGCCAGTGCGAGGCCGAGTAGGGCATGCTTCCTCCATCGAGCGTCGCCGAAGAGCTCGGCGTACGACCCGAGTTTTTTGCCTCCGCCTTTTGCGACGGCTTCCTTCCACTTCTCCGGTTCCTTCAAGCGCCGACGGATCACGAATGCCAACAGTGCGGGTACGATGCCGACGACGAACAGCGCCCGCCACGCTGTGACCGGCCAACCGGCGATCGTCAGTCCCGCAAAGACGCCGGCCTGCTCCAGTTTCCCCATCCACATGTACAGGAACGCAGCGGTCACGTTGCCGACGGCCGAGAACGCTTGCAAGAGACCCAGCGCGAATGGCCTGGCGCAGTCGGGCATCGTCTCGGCCAAGAGGGCTACGCCGACAGCGAACTCACCGCCGACGCCGAGGCCCGTTAAGAAGCGATAGGCCGCGAAATCCCAGATCCCGATCGACAACGCACTCAGGCCGGTGAACAGCGAGTACACGAGGATCGTGAGCATCATTGTCTTCACGCGGCCCCAGCGGTCGCCGAGGATGCCGAACGCGATGCCGCCGATCGCCCAACCGATCAGAAAGATTGCCGTTGCGTAACCCGCGTATTCGTTGACCAACGGGTTGGCGGGGTTGCCGCCGAGGAGTTCCGTTACCGCAGCCTTGCGCGCGAGGTTGAAGAGCTGCTGGTCCATACAGTCGGCCAGCCAGCCGAGGGCGGCGACAACGAAGACGAACCAGTGGTAGCCGGACAGGTCGAGCAGCGACGCCCAGCCAGTGCGGACATTGCCGGGCGTTGGATCGGTGTGGCCCATCGGTGCCTTCCAGCTGGCGGAATGCGGGAGGGCGGGTGAGGGGTGGTATACACGCGACCGGCGACCAACGCCAGCATTACCGGCCCGATTCGCGTTCCGATATGATGACCATTCGACCAACCTCCCGATTTCGATGAGGACCGGGGCCATGAGCGGCCGTGCGGAACTGCGGATTGGCTTCCTCGGGGCCGGCAAGATGGCGGCCGCGCTTGCCCGTGGCTGGATTGCCGCCGGAATGCTCGCGCCGGAGCGGTGCCGAGCTAGCGACCCGGCTGCGGCCGCGCGGCAAGCGTTCGTCGCCGGTACCGGCGGTACGGCTGGCTCAGACAACCGCGAGGTTGTCGAACATTCGGACCTCATTATCGTCGCGGTCAAGCCGCAGAATATGCCGACCCTGTTCGCGGATGTGGCCAGCGCGATCCAGCCGCGACACTTGGTCGTTTCGATTGCCGCAGGCGTAACGCTGTCGCAACTCGCCGAGGCGTTCGGTAGCGAGCGTCGACTCGTCCGCGTGATGCCAAACACGCCGTGCCTGGTCGGAGCGAGCGCGGCCGGCTACGCGCTCGGCGATGCCGTCACCTCCGACGATGTGGCCCTGGTCGACCGGTTGCTCAACGTCGTCGGCATGGCATTCCGGCTGCCGGAACACTTGCTCGACGCGGTGACGGGCTTGAGCGGCAGTGGTCCAGCATTCGTGTACACGGTGATCGAGGCGATGAGCGACGGTGGCGTTCGCGTTGGCCTACCGCGCGACGTGGCGACTGCCCTTGCTGCCCAAACGGTTCTCGGAGCAGCCCGCATGGTCTTGGAGACGAAGATGCACCCGGGTGCGCTCAAGGACCAGGTAACGAGTCCCGGCGGGACGACGATCGCGGGGATTCAGGCGCTCGAGCGCGGCGGCCTGCGGTCGGCCTTGATCGACGCGGTGGAAGCGGCGACACTGCGGTCGCAGGAGCTGGGCCGGACATGAATGGAGCGGGCGCAACGATGCACGACGAACTCGTCCTCATCTTCGACTTCGGCTCGCAGTTCGCGCAGCTCATCGCGCGCCGCGTCCGCGAGCTGA
>CAZNSL010000881.1:0-2888 GCA_964574975.1 uncultured Alcaligenaceae bacterium
AGGAGCCTTCGATTCTTAAGGGATTGCTCGCTTCAGTCGCGGCGCCGGCGCCCATCGCCGGCGTGTCCCTCGGGCAGTACCCGCCCGCCTAGCCGGCGACGCCCGCGGGCTACCCCTTGCCGGCCGAGGGCGTGCAGCCGCCGCCCCCGCTGCCCCCGGCCACTGAGATGCCGCACAACGGCGCGCACTACGGCCCCGGCACTTTCCCCGGTGGCGTCGATCCGTACCAGGGCTGCGCCGGCGGCGACTGCGACGACGGCGGGCGCATCCGCAAACACCTGCTCGGCAAGCACAACGACGGCGTAGGCCCGTTCGGCCATCCCGATGGCGAACAGGTCCACAAGGCCGCCGGCGGGCCGGACCACTGCTGGGTCGATCTCGAAATGCTGCTGTGGGTCATCCGGCCGCAGCCGATCCCGTTCCCGCTGGCGATCGCGGCTCCGCGCGGCGTCGATCCAGTCCTCGGCGTGCCCGGCACCCAGGTCCTCTACGGCCAGGAGAACATCGACTACAACGACACGAACAAGGCGTTCCGCCTGTCGGCTGGCGTGTGGGATGAGCACCGCAAGTGGGGCATCATGGCCAGCGGCTTCATCCAGGAGGGGACCACGCAGGTCGGCAACTTCGCCGCCCCGCGCGACGGGCGGTTCAGCATCGCCCGGCCGTTCTACAACGCCCTGTTCCTGCCGGCCCTGGTACCGCAGTCGTTCGTCGTCGGCTTCGGCGTGCCGGTCTTCGCCAACATCGGCCTGGGCAACGGCGTCGGCGGGTTCGATGGCGTCATCGACATCAACAACCGCATCCAGTTCGGTGGGGCCGAGGCCAACATCCTCAAGAACTGTGCCTACTACGACAAGTGGAAGTTCAACCTCCTGACCGGTATCCGCTACGTGGACATCGACGAGCAGTTGGACATTACCTCGCTCACGGTGGACCCGAACGGCGCGGCCGACCCGGTGGCCAGTCCGAACCTGACCTACGTCTCGGATAGCTTCGGCGTCCGCAACCAGTTCCTCGGCCTGAACCTCGGCTTCCAGACCGAGCTGCGCTGCGGCCGGTTCTTCTTCGACGGGACGTTCAAGGCCGCGTTCGGCAACACCAACGAACACCTGATGATTCAGGGATACACCAGCCGTCGTACCGACGACATCTTCACCCTCCAGCAGGGCGGCCTGTTGGCGACCACGGCGAACATTACCGACGTGAAGAAGAACGAGTTCGCCATCGTGCCGGAGGTGTGCATGAAGATCGGCTACAACATCTCGCAGCGGTGCAGCGTCTCGGTCGGTTACGACTTCCTGTACATCAGTCGGCTGATGCGTCCGGGCGACCAGATCGACCCGGCCGTCAACCCGGTGTTCGTGCCGGTGCGGCCGGAGTTCCCCGGCGACTTCGGCCCGGTTCGTCCGCGGAACGATTTCAACCGCACCGACTTCTGGGCCCAGGGCGTGACGCTCGGCTTCAGCATCAAGTACTAAGCCCGGCGTCACACGGCCTACCAAATCGGCCTTTTCACCGGCCGACCGCGTCGGTATTCCCCCGGTGAAACTTGACTCGAAAGGGGGATTCCGTGCCGACGAATCGCCGATTCTTCCTCGCCCCGCTGGCCGTTCTGGCCGCCGCCGCTTGCGCCGTCGCCCAGGCCCCCGGCACCGACACCTCGTTCCCGGTCGCGCCGGAGGTCGGGCCGTGGATGATTCTCGTCAACAGCTACGCCGGCTCGAACTCGCGGCAGCTCGCCGAGGACCTGATCCAGGAGATCCGCACCAACTATCACACGGCCGCCTACGGCTACAACCGCGGCGGTCTGGAGCGGGCCAAGGAACACGAGCGCATCCGCAAGATCAAGGAACAACAGCAGCAGTTCATTGCCCAGGCCGGTCTGCCGGCCGATACCCGGTTGCGTTCGCCGAAGACGGTCCGCATCGAGGACCAATACGCCGTCTTGATCGGCGGGTTCAAGGACATCGACGCCGCCCGCAAGGCGCTCGACGAGGTGCGCAAGCTCAAGCCGCCGTCCGAACGGCTCATGCACCAGACCGTCGGCCGCGACCAGACGAACCGGTCGCTCAACCCGTTCCTGACGGCGTTCGTCGTTCGCAACCCGATGGTGCCGGTCGAGAAGGATGCCCGCGACGACAAGCCGGACCCGCGGCTGAAGGAGTACAACGCCGACGAGAGCTTCAGCCTCCTGAAGTGTCCGAAGCGCTGGACGCTGGCCGTCAAGTCGTACCAGGGCCGGGCGACGATCGTGCAGACGCAGGCGACGGAGAAGAGCGTCGTCGAGAAGCTGACCGGCAGCGCGTCGGGCGCGGACCTCTTGAACGCCAACGCCAAGCAGGCGCACCTGGTCGCGGAGATGCTCAAGAAGTTCGGCTACGAGGCGTACGTCCTTCACACGGAGTTTTCGAGCGTGGTCACCGTCGGCGGCTTCGACTCGGCCGACGACCCGCGGATGGTACAGATGCAGAAGCTGTTCATGAACGAGCTGGCCAAGGGCCACAAGAGCAGCGTCGGCCAGTTGCACGTCATCGGCGGCGTCGGTTTCTTCCCGCAGCCGATGCCGATGGCGGTGCCGAAGCTGTAGCGATTAGCGATTAGCGATAAGCAATAAGCGATTAGCCAGACAGAAGACCGTGCTTCGAGGCTCGGGTTTTCTGTCTGGCTAATCGCTTATCGCTTATTGCTTAGCGTAGCGTGTCGAGCAGTTTCATCCGCGTCGCCGATAGCGCCGGGATCAGCCCGCCGAGCCGGCCCATCACCAGCGTGAAGATTGCCCCGGCCATCAACACCTGCGCGTCGACGATCACCTTCAGGATCACCGTCTTGCTGCTCTGGCCGCTCGACATCACGCTCGTCACGCTCGCCCCGTCCACCAGCATCCCCAG
>CAZNSL010000882.1:0-214 GCA_964574975.1 uncultured Alcaligenaceae bacterium
GTGGTACTTGTCGAGCCAGAACAGCGCGTTGGAGACGAGGAAGCTCAGCACCTCGTGCCGGCCGTAGTTGTAGACGAACGTACCCCAGTCCTGGTGGAACCCCTGCTTCGGGTCGCCGTGTTCGTAGAGGTGGGTGCCGTCGAAATAGCCCAGGCCGTGTTCGTCGGTCGGGAAGTGGGCCGGCACCCAGTCGAGGATGACGCCGATGCCCCGC
>CAZNSL010000882.1:224-2887 GCA_964574975.1 uncultured Alcaligenaceae bacterium
TGCGGCGAGCCGAAGCGACTGGTCGGGGCGAAGTAGCCGACCGTCTGGTAGCCCCACGAACCATCGAAGGGGTGTTCCGTGATCGGCAGTAGTTCGACGTGGGTGAAGCCCATGTCGTGACAGTAGTCGGCCAACAGCGGGGCCATCTCGCGGTAGGAGAGCCAGCGGTTGCCCTCGTCGGGGCTGCGTCGCCAGGACCCGAGGTGAACCTCGTAGACCGACATCGGCGCGCCCAGCGCGTTGACGCCGCCGCGGTGACCCATCCACTCCGCGTCGCCCCAGTCGTAGCCGGACAGGTCCCAAACCTTCGACGCAGTGTTCGGTCGGATTTCGGCGGCGAAGCCGAACGGGTCGGCCTTGTCGACGCGGTAGCCAGTGTGGCGATTGCGAATCGCGTACTTGTAGACTGCACCGCTACCGACGCCAGGGACGAAGCCCTCCCATACGCCGGACGCCGCGACCGGCCGCAAGGGGGCCGCGCCGGGCCGCCAGCCGTTGAAGTCGCCGACGACCGACACCTCGCCAGCGTTCGGTGCCCAGACGGCGAAGCGAGTGCCGGGCGTGCCGTCGCGCTCGGCCGGGTGCGCGCCGAGTTTCTCGTAAGCGCGGAAGTGGCTGCCCTCGGCCCAGAGATGGACATCGAAGTCGGTCAGTGCGGTGGCGGTCACCGGTTCGGCTCCTGTGCCATGTCGGCGAGGAGGGCGACGATCCCCGTCAGCGGGATGCGCACCCAGTCGGGCCGGTTGTTCAACTCGTAGGCCAACTCGTACAGGGCCTTGGCCAGCATGGCCGAGTCCACCAGCGGCCGAGGCGCGAGCACCGCGCCGCCGGCCGCGTCGTAGGCACGCAGGAACGCCGACGACGCATCGTTGTACCATGCCTCGGCACGCGGACGCAGGTGCAGCGGGTCGCCGGCCGCGAACAGGCCGGCGTAGGCCGCGTAGTGGTACGAGCGCAGCATACCGGCCACGTCGCGGGCCGGCGAGAACTTCGCCCGCCGCCGGGGCACCGGCCTTGTCGGCTCGCCCTCAAAATCGATGAGGACGTAATCGCCGTCCCGCCGCAGGGTTTGCCCGAGGTGGTAGTCGCCGTGGATGCGCGTCTTCGCCGCGTTCGGAACTGGCCGCGGCCGGTTGGCGCGACGCAACAACTCCGGCCCGGTGGCGAGCAGCGAACGCGCTGCGTCGAGCGCGTCGCCCGGCAGTCGCTTGACGTTTTCCGCCAGGGCCGCCAGGGCCTCGCGGCCCTGAGCGTCGATGTCGTCGCGCAGACCGGCCATATCTTCGTCGGTGAGTGACTCCGGGGCGAAGTCCGGGTCGTCGGGGTCGCTCGCCAGGGCGAGGTGCAACTCCGCGGTGCGGGTGCCGAGCGTCGCGGCCGCGGCGGGATAGTCGCCAGCGGCGTCGGGGCGAGCGTAGTAGCGGTCCAGTTCGGCGATGGCGTGCGCCCAGCCGTCGCCGTCGTTGGGCACCAGTTCGTGGACGACGGCCAGCGTGTACGGCCCGGTGCCGTCGTCCGGCCGATATTCGAGCGCCCCGGCGACCCGCGGTGCGTGGCGGAAGCCGGCGCGCTCGGTGAGGAAGCGGCCGACCTCGAAGTCCGGGTTGACCCCCGGCTTGAGCCGGCGGAAGAACTTGGCCAGGAGCCGGTCGCCGTAGGCCACCAGCGAGTTACTCGACGTGGCCGGCGCGGGGCGCGGGGCCAGCGATCCGATACCGCGCAGTTCGGCGAACGCGGCCGTCGGTACGCCGCGCACCCGGCCGCGGCCGAGCGAGATTTCGCGGCCGGTTTCGATGACATCGAGCAAGAACGCGCAAAGCGGCGTTTCGGCCAGAGCGTCGCGCGGTACCTCGCCAGGCGACAGCGGCGCGAAGTACAGGTCCGGCTCGCCGGACGCGAAATGAACCCGGAGCAGCGCCATCGTGCTGGCGTCGCCCGGCACCGGCGACCAGTCGACAACTTCGGTACCCGTGACCGTCCGGGCCTTACCGGCGAACCAGCGCTGGCGGCTGAGGAACTGCGGCAAGGTGGCGGTCAGCGCCGGGTTCGTCGCGGTCATTTCACCACTCCCATTCGGTCGCAGGAAGTCCCGTAGGGTGGGACGAGTGGAGCGAGTCCCACCGCATCAGGGCCCCGGGGGCCCCATAGCCGTGGGGCGCACCACACCCCGGCCCCCCCGGGGGACCCCCCGGGCCCCCCTGCCCCCCCCCGGCGCGGGCTGCGCCCTGCGAACCCGCTTGGGCACGCCGTGCAGGAGGCCGATCTTGCCGACCTTGCTGTTCGCCGGGTCGACCGCCCCCATGACCTTGTCGAGAAGCCCGAACTCGCCGCAGACGTCGAGCACCGTGCCCACGCCGACGCTCGAATCCCCGCGCTCGACGCGCGAGAGCGTGTCGCGGGAGACGCCGATGGCCTCGGCGAGCTCGTCTGCCGTGACGCCGCCCATCGCACGCCACGACTTGAGGCTCAGGCCGATCCGGCGCATTGCCTCGGATGATGCTTCGCGAGTCATCCCGTACCTCCTCACTGTCTATGTCGGATATTTCAGACGTTTACAGTTATAGTACTGGAAATATCAGTTGTAAATAGCTAGGGAGTAGTTCTCATCGAGAGTGTAGCTCGCTATACCAAGAGCGGAAAAGGATCCTTCGACGCTTTTGGCA
>CAZNSL010000883.1:0-2878 GCA_964574975.1 uncultured Alcaligenaceae bacterium
GTCGGCGATGCGCCGCACCTCCGCCTCGGGCACGTCATCGCCGAGCGGCTCGGCGGTGCCGGGCACCACGGGCACGCCGGCGGCGATGGCCGCCTGACGCGCCGCCGGCTTGCTGCCCATGAGCTCGATGGCCTCGGGCGACGGGCCGATGAACGTGAGGCCGGCGTCGCGGCAGGCCCGCGAAAAATCTTCGTTCTCGGCCAGGAAGCCGTAGCCGGGATGCACGGCGTCGGCGCCGCTCTGCCGCGCCACCTCGATCAGGGTGTCGATGCGGAGATAGCTGTCGCGGGGCGCGTTCGGACCGATCGGATAGGCCTCGTCGGCCATGCGCACGTGACGGGCGGCGCGATCGCACTCGCTGTAGACCGCGACGGTGGCGATGCCCATGTCGCGGCAGGCGCGGATGACGCGCACGGCGATTTCGCCGCGATTGGCGATGAGAACCTTGGTGACGGGCACGAGACTCACTGAAAATTCTAGCACTGCGGGCCCGGGCCCTCCGGCCGCAAAACGACGGACGGGCCGCCGGTCCCTCCCGGACCGGCGACCCGTCGCGGATGTCGGGGTATGCCCCCGAGGCCGTGCCGTCAGCCGCGCAACTGCTGCAGCTGTTTCTCGACGATCGTGGCCCGCGTGGCGATGGCGTCCGCCTTGGCCCGCAGCAGGCCGCGCTGCTTCGTCAGGCCGTCGGGCCCGGCGAGCAGGGCCGACTTGTTGTTCAGCATCACCAGGATGGTCTCGGCGGTGCCGCGGGCCCGCTCGACGGCGGCCATCTGCTTCGACGTGAAGGTGGCGGTGTCGAGGCGGTCGACGGCGTCCTTGAGGGCGCGGGCGTGCTGCCCGATCACGTCGAGTCGTTGCTGCAATGTGGCCTGGCCCGCGGCCTTGTGCTTCAGGAGCAGCTCCACCTCCTCGGCCTCGGTCCGCACGGCGCGGGCATCGGCGAGGATCTGGTCGTAGGTGTCGCTGGCCGCGGCCGGAGCCGGGGCGAAGGTGAAGAACGCGGCCGCGAAGGCGCTCAGCATCAGGGTGCGCATGGTCATGTCCTCCTTGCGCTCCAACCTACCGCCCTCGATGAGCGCTGAAAACTAGATAATTTCGCGCGTTGCGTTCTCGAAAATCTATACGTTCGCGTATGAACCGGCACGGAGGTCCGGGCCCTGACTCCCGGAACCCGGCGCCGGTGCTAAAGCGGGATGTTGCCGTGCTTCTTCGCCGGGTTGCGCTCACGCTTGGTCTCGAGCGTCGCCAGCGCCTGGATCAGGCGGCGGCGCGTGGTACGCGGCCTGATCACCTCGTCGATGAAGCCGCGCTCGGCGGCGACGAACGGATTGGCGAACTTCTCGCGGAACTCGGCGATCTTCTCGGCGCGCTTCGCCGCCGGGTCGGCGGCCTTGTCGATCTCGCGCTTGTAGAGGATGTTCACCGCGCCCTCGGGCCCCATCACCGCGATCTCGGCGGTGGGCCACGCGTAGTTGAAGTCGGTGCGGATGTGCTTGCTCGACATCACGCAGTAGGCGCCGCCGTAGGCCTTGCGCGTGATCACGGTGACCTTCGGCACGGTGGCTTCCGCGTAGGCGTAGAGCAGCTTGGCGCCGTGGCGGATGATGCCGCCGTATTCCTGCAGCGTGCCGGGCAGGAAGCCGGGCACGTCTTCGAAGGTGACGAGCGGAATGTTGAAGCAGTCGCAGAAGCGCACGAAGCGGGCGCCCTTCACCGAGGCGTTGATGTCGAGCGTGCCGGCGAGGTGCGCCGGCTGGTTGGCGACGATGCCCACCGGCCGGCCGCCGAGGCGCGCGAAGCCGACGACGATGTTCTTCGCGTAGTGCTCGTGTACCTCGAGGAAGGCGCCGTCGTCGGCGACCGAGCGAATCAGGTCGTGCATGTCGTACGGCTGGTTGGCCGACGGCGGCACGAGCGAGTCGAGCGCGGGGTCCTCGCGGTCCACCGGGTCGTCGGTGGGGCGGCGCGGCGGCTCGTCGAGATTGTTCGACGGCATGAACGACAGCAGCTCGCGCACGAGGGCGATGCACTCGCGGTCGTTGTCGACCGCGAAATGGGCGACGCCGCTCTTCTCGTTGTGCGTCATCGCGCCACCGAGCGCTTCCTTCGTCACGTCCTCGTGCGTCACCGTCCTGATGACGTCGGGGCCGGTGACGAACATGTAGCTCGAGCCCTTCACCATGACGTTGAAGTCGGTGATGGCCGGCGAGTACACGGCGCCGCCGGCGCACGGGCCGAGAATCGCCGAGATCTGCGGCACGACGCCGCTGGCCAGTGTGTTGCGCAGGAAGATGTCGGCGTAGCCGCCGAGCGACAGCACGCCTTCCTGGATACGCGCGCCGCCCGAGTCGTTCAGGCCGACGATGGGCGCGCCAGCGCGCATCGCCAAGTCCATGATCTTCACGATCTTGGCGGCGTTGGTGGCGCTGAGCGACCCGCCGAAGACCGTGAAGTCCTGCGCGAAGGCATAGGCGACGCGGCCGTCGATGCGACCGTGACCGGTGACCACGCCGTCGCCCGGCACGATCTGCGACTCCATGCCGAAGTCGAGGCAGCGGTGCGTGACCAGCTTGTCGACTTCCTCGAACGTGCCCGGATCGAAGAGCAGCTCCATGCGCTCGCGCGCCACCAGCTTGCCGGCGGCGTGCTGCCGCGCCAGCCGCTCTTCCCCGCCACCGAGTTCGGCGAGGCGTTCCAGGTCCTGCAGACGTGCCAGCGGATCCGACATCGACTTACGCCTCGATCCCGACGCAGGGGTTGCTGAGTGCGCCGACGCCCTGCACCTTCACCATCATGCGATCGCCCGGCACCAGCGGTCCGACACCTGACGGCGTGCCGGTGGTGATGACGTCGCCCGGTTCCAGCGTGCAGAAGC
>CAZNSL010000884.1:0-2875 GCA_964574975.1 uncultured Alcaligenaceae bacterium
TTGACGAGGAATTCGAGCGGCAACGGCTCATCCGCCTTCTGAACGCCGCCACCGTGCTGGAACGCCTGCGTCAAGAGGCTCAGGAACGCGCCGCCGTAGACGACCGAATTGCCGACCATGGCGAAGTCGAATTCGTAGGAGAATTGTCCGGCAACGCATGCGGACCACACCTGCACGCCTGGCGGCGGTGCGGCGAGCATGGCGTCGAGTTTCGCCCCCATCGGCCCACTGCCCGGTCGCTCCTGGCCGCGCGACGTGTCCGTGCGGCACACGTCCATCACGAGTAGTTTCTGGCACGCCGGACAAGTCGCCAACCGGTCGTAGAGCCACTTGAGGGGGATGAGCGTTTCCTTCGCCGTGAGTTCGCCGTCCAACGGAACGAGGTACGGCTGGTCGTCAACGTCGAGGGCGTGGCCGATGAAGATCAGCACGATGCGGTCCTGCGGCCGGCTGGTCGCCAGGAAACGTTCGACCGACTGCTCGATGATCGGCTTCAGTGGAGGTCGGGCGTCGCTGCCGGGCAGGGCGTCCGTGACGGCGTAGTACTGCTCTTTTGGCACACGCAGCTTCGCCGCTAATTGCCGAACGGCATCGACCTGTCCGCGGCCGGTTCGACCGGCACTGGTCGGGTTGGCGTAAAGGTAGTTGTGGACGCCGATCAGCATAAGCCGGCGGGGGAAGGCGTCGGCCAGCGCGGATGGATCGGCGGTCTTGGACTTCGTTGAGGATGGAGTCGGGTTGATCGGCGCCTCGTCGCCGTCAGACGTGCGGCGCGATTTGCCGAGGAGTTCGGGGTAAAGGAAACCCGCCGCGCCGGCCCCGGTAATCAGCAGGGCAACCAGCCCCAATGCGATCGGCTTCACCCAGGATCGCTTTTTCGGGAGGCGGTAGGCACCACCCGTCGCAAAGGTCGCAACCGCACCACTGAACGCGAACGGGTCGGACTCGGGCGTCGGGGCCGGTGGCGGGATGTCGTCCTGAATCGTATCGGCACCGGAATACGCCACATCGGAAGCAGCGGCGGGCGCGGATGGGGGCCGATTCGCCGACGAAGCAGTCGCAGCGTCGCTCGGTCGGAACGAAGCGTTGCACTTCTTGCAGCGGATCTTCTTTTCTAGCCACTCCTCGGGGATGCGGAGTGCATGGCCGCAGCCGGGACAGGACACGCGAGTCACCGGTGACATCCGTTGAAACTCCCTTGCGACGGGCACGGCCTTGGCCTCGCCACAATGACATCATAAATGATGAGTGGCACGGCCGACAACTCATCGCCCACACGAGGCCGACGTGAGTCCATTCCCCGACCGGCGGACGTTCCTGCTCGCCGGCGCGGCGGCCGCCCCGGCGGCGGCCACCGACCCAAAGGCGAATCCCGTGACGATCTTCGACACGCACCAGCACCTGTGGGACCTTTCACGTTTCATACTACCCTGGGTGAAGCCCGGCACACCGCTCGCCCGGAGCTTCGTCCTGGCAGACTACCAACGGGAGTCGGCCGGAACCGGCATCGTCAGGACCGTGTACATGGAAGTGGACCTCGACCCAGCGCAGCAGCGATCCGAGGCCGAGTTCGTCGAAACGACGGCCGCGATGCCGGGTTCCAACATGGCCGGTGGAGTCGTCAGCGGGCGGCCGGCCGACGACGGGTTCAAGAACTACGTCGCTTTCCTCAAGACGCTCAAGGCCGTCAAGGGCGTGCGGCAGGTCTTGCACGGCACGGCACCGCCCGGTATCTGCCTGGGCGAGACTTTTGTCGACGGCGTACGTCTGCTCGGCGAGAACGGGTACTGCTTCGACCTGTGCATGAGAATGAACGAGCTAGCGGACGCGGGCAAACTTGTCGATGCTTGCCCCGGCACGCGCTTCGTCCTCGATCACTGCGGTAACGCGCCGGTCAACGGTCCCGACGGCAAGGCACCCGACCGGACCGCGTGGAAGCGCGACATCGACGCGCTGGCTCGGAGGCCGAACCTGGTGTGCAAGGTATCTGGCCTCATCAACACGGCGACGAAGGGAGCATGGGGGCCAGACGACCTTGCGCCGATCGTCAACCACGTACTGGCCGCGTTCGGCCCGGATCGCGTGATGTTCGGCGGCGACTGGCCAGTCTGCACGCTCGGTGGATCATTGTCCGATTGGGTGAACGGCCTGAAGGCGGTCGTTGCCGACCGCCCGGCCGGCGAGCAGGCGAAACTATTTCACGATAACGCAGCCAAGTTCTACGGTCTGACGTGACGCCGATGCTCTACATGATCGAGTTCGTCGTCGCCGACTTGCGGGTATCGACCGAGTGGTACGCCAACCTATTGCGCCGGCAATCGACGTTGACCGATTTCGTGGGCGGATTCGCGTTGTTCGATTGCGGTAGTTGTCGTCTCGCACTCAAAGAGGGCGAACCTCGTGTCGGGAACGGTAGCGTCGTGTTTCAGGTGGCGGACTTATCCGACGAGATACGACGGTTGGCGGCGCTCGGCGTTGAGACGGAGTCCGCAGTGAAGGTGAGTCCAGAGGGGTATCGTCGCGCATTCGTGCGCGACCCGGACGGCCACCGCGTCGGGCTGTTCGAGTGGGTCTCGACGACCGAAGAACCGCGGTACTGAGCACGCTCCGGCCGCGGTCAACGGTCATTCGGAGGGTTCATCCGCTCCGTCGGGTGCGACTTCCTCGCGCGCCACCTTGGCGATCGAGGACACCTTGTCGCCGTCGTTGAGGTTCATCACTCGCACGCCTTGCGTGTTGCGGCCGGTCGAGCGGATTTCGGCCGAGTGCGTGCGATTTACCATACCCTGCGTCGTGATGATCATCACGTCGTCGGGGGGGCGCCCCCCCCCCCCCCCCCCCCAAGGGACGGTTGGGGACCCCCGGGGGCGGTGGC
>CAZNSL010000885.1:0-2874 GCA_964574975.1 uncultured Alcaligenaceae bacterium
CCGTGCGCGCCCCGAAGCCCCGCCCCGCCCCTCCCGCCGCCCCGCCCGAGGCCGCCGCCCCCTCGGCCGGGTGGCGGAACGCCGGACCGCGCGGCGCGCCGGTCGCCGGGTCGAGCGCGGCGAACTGACCTGCGGCGTCGGCGACGACCAGCCGCCCGCCGTCCAAGAGCGGCGCGAACTCGATACCGTCGCCCGGCGTTGCCCACGTCCAGGCGATGCCGTCCATTTCCGGGTCGATCCACGCGAGCGTCTTGCGGTCGACGACGCACGCCAGGTGACTTCCGACCACCCACGGCCCGGCCGTCACCGGGCCGCGCAGTGGCCACGACCGCACGGCCTGCGGCGTCGCTCCACGGACGAGCGTCAGTGTGCCGGAGGCGTCGGCGACGGCGACCGTCGGCAGTTCGCCCGGTAGCACCACAGGTGCGCCCGCAATCCGCGCCGGCAGTTCCAGCGGCCGTTTCACGTCCAGGTCGAACTTCTGCCCGGCCGGCCAGCGCAGCGTCAGGAGCCGCCGGCCGCCGTCGCTCACGAGGTAGTCGTTGCCCCACGGTACGACGTGGCCGTGCGACTCCGGCGAGCCGCCCAGTGGTCGCCAGTTCGGCCCATCTTCGGCCCGATCGGCGTCGAACGGCGCGAATGCGAGGGTACCGTCGGCCAGCGGCAGGACCATACCGCTGGGCACGACCGCCGGAGTGCCGCCGAGCGGCGACGCGACGCGCAAGATGCTCTCGCGCACCTCGCCACGCTCGTCGATGCGCCGCACCACGAGTCGCACTTCACCGGCCGACGCGGCCCGGCACACTAGCGCGACCGCGCCATGCCCGCCTGGGCCGCGGACCAGAAGCGGCGTCCCAATCGAATCGTCGACTGGCCCGGCGACGCGGCGGCCGCCCGATTGCCACGGCGTTTCCGCGGTCGGGTGTTTCGCGGTGTCGAAGCGGTCGATGGCACCGGAGGCGTCGAGGACGTACACGCTGTCGCCGACCGTCAGTGGGTCGCCCTGCGGGCTGAGGCCGAGTGGCCGCTGCCAGGCGATGCGGCCACGGGCCGTTTCGACCGCACTCAGACGGATCGACGGCGGCGACGTGGTCTGCGTCACCATGTAGAGTGTCGAGCGGTCGCGGCTGACCTGAGCGGCGTGCAGCGGCGAACCGATGCCGGGGCGATCCCACACCTGTTTGAGGACGCGGCCCTGTTCGCGCGTCAGGCCGAGCCGCCAGTGTTGCAGCGAGCCGCCGGCCAGCGACCAGAAGCCGAACTCCTCCGCATGGGCCAGGAGTCCGCGGGCCGGAGAGCGGACGCCGGCGGCCGGCGCATCGCGGCCCAGCAGCGGAAAGATCGGCGGGTCGGACGTGCCGGCCCCGTGGATGCCGAACAGGCCGATGGCCCCGGCGTCGGTAACGAGGACGATCTTCTCCGGATCGTGGTACGGTGGGAACCACGACCAGCCGGGCAACCGCACCTCAGCCTGCGCGGCCGATTGCGCGGGCTTGTCGAGCAGGCGAAACGCCCGCAGCTTCATCGCGTCCAGCCCGTCGGCCACGCCGAGGACGAGGTAGCGAGGCACTTCGACGCCCTCCTCGCCGCTGACGACGATCGGCTCGCCGCGCAGACTGCCGGGGGCGTGGTCGGTCGGCAACAGGCCCTCGCAGCGCGGCTCCGCGGCAGGCGGGTAGCCGAAGACGTAGACAAACTTGCCGCGGGCCGGCACGAACAGCCGAGCCGTGACAGCGTCGAACGCCGCACCGGCCGCGAGCGTCTGGCCGACCTCGAAGATACCGCGCAACAGGCCGCTGCGAACATCGAAGTCGTGGACGAGTCCGCGCGACCCGGCCGTGGCGACGTACAGCCGGCCGATGGCGAGCGTCGGACGGCCGAGGACCGGTGCCTCAAGTGCCTGGTGCCAGACGACCGCGCCAGTGTGCAGATCGCGGGCCGTCAGACCGGGCGGGTCGGTGACGGCAACCACGACCAACTCCGGCTCGTCGCCGCGGCCGGGGACGCGCACCGGCAACTCGCCGGAGTCGAGGCCGACGCGGGCGGTCCAGAGCCGGCGGCCGTCGCGGGCGTCGTGAGCGGTCAGCAGTCCGCGGGCGACGGCCAGGACGGTGTCGGTCACTCCCGGCTTCGGTGGCGATTCGTACGGTTCGAGCAGCAGGCTCGGTGGTTCCTCCGCCGGCACGTTGGTCGCGGCCGGACGATTGCGCACCTGGTACGCGGCCGGGCGGTAGGTGCGGGCTTCGGCCTCGCGGCGAGCGCTGACGACGGCCACATCGTCGGCGACGCCGTGCCGCGCTGCAAGGAGATCGGCGGCGGGGAGGTCGGGCTTCGCGGCCCGCAATAGCTCGACGACTTCCTTGACGTGCTTGGCACGCCGTGTCGCGGTATCGGCGGCGCTCTTGGCCCGGTCGAGTTTCGTCCGAATGGCGGCGACATCCGCGCCGGCCGGCGCGAAGCGTTTCGCCAGGTCAATCGCCCGGACGCCGAGTTGATACGTCGTGTCGCCATCGCCTTCCGCAGCGCGGTCGGCGAGCGACGCCGCGAGGATCAGGGCGGCCGCACCGATCTCGGTTCGATGCGGCTGGAACGCGGGGTCGCGGCCGTTGGCGTCGGCGAACCGTTCCGCCGCGACCAACGCAGCTTCGAGATCGGTGCCGGACGCGAGCTCGCGTACGTCGCTCAACTCAGCAAGCAATCGATATTCGGCGGCGCGTTGACCACCTTTTTCCGACAGGCTACGGTAGTGGCCGGCCGCGGCGCGGAAGCGCCCCGCCGCGTAGTCGGTCTCGGCCTCGGCACGCTGCTTGTTCTCGGCCTCGCGGAAGGCGCGGACGCCGTACCAGATGCCCCCACCGACGAGGCTGAACGTCA
>CAZNSL010000886.1:0-2874 GCA_964574975.1 uncultured Alcaligenaceae bacterium
AATGAAGGCGTTCACCACAGAGTCACAGAGGGCACAGAGAACGACAAATCTGAGATATCAGATTTGTCGTTCTCTGTGCCCTCTGTGACTCTGTGGTGAATCCCTCTTACTTGTCCTCGGTTCGCATCTGGCCCGGTTTCGGCGGCGTCCAGCGCGGGGCGTTCTTCTCCAGGTCGGTGACCTCCTCGCCGCCCTGGATCGTCACTAGCGACTTGAACACTTCGTCGGAGATCGTGTCGGACACCACGCGGACGCTGCCGTCGGCCATCAGCACCACCGCGCCGCGCTTGCCGTTGGCCAGCAGGGTCGCGAACGGCTTGATGCTGTCCTTCTCCGGGATGCCGGTCACGGTCGCGCCGCCGCCGGCGATCCACGGCCGCGGCAGGTCCGGCTTCACCTGGATCATGTAGACGGTGTTCGAGAGGCCGTCGGAAACGTCCTTCGGGCCGACGCGGCGATTGTAGCCGACCATGCCGAGCTTCTTCTTCGTGGCCGTGTTGTCGTACCGGTAGTCAGCCGCATCCTCACCGATGCCGGCCACGCCGACGATGTGCGTCGCCCCCTGGTCGCGCGCGCCCAGGCTCGGCACGTTTGCTCGCCAGGTCGGCCGCGGGTACAGCGGGTTGAGGAACTGCGGGATCAGGATCTGCCCACGCTTGAGGTTCTCCTCGTCGCGCCACGATTTCTTGGTGTCGATCGAGTTGTACAGGTCTTCCTGGCCGAGGTACGGCAACAGGCTCACCAGCCAACTGACGCGGTGGTTGGGTGCCCACGTCCGGCTCAGGCGGTCGCCCAGACCGCTCTCGCGGTTGTAGGTGCCGCGGGGGAAGAGTTTCTTTTCGTCCTTGTCGACCTGGAGACGGGTGGCGGCGGCTAGTTCGTTCCAGCGCGGCACGCCGCCGGCCATGTCCACCAGGCCCTTCATACGGACGATGACGCCCTCGGTCAGGTTGTAGACGCGCTCGTAGGCTTCCTTGTTGAAGTTCAGGTCGATATCGAAGCTAATCGTCCGGTTGCGCCGGGAGAGCGAGATTTTCGATTTCGGCCCATCGTTCCCGCCGGTCGCATCCGGCGAATTCGGGTCGTCGAAGCCGCCGCTGGGCGGTGCCTCGGGACCGCCCGGCCGGACGCCGACGCCACCACCACCGCCCGTAGGCCCACGACCGCCGCCGGTGGGACCGCGGCCGCCGCCGCCCGGGCCGGCGTCCGGGTCGGTGCCGGAACCGCCCTCGACGTCGATCTTCAGCCCACCGAGGAACAGCGACAATAGCCGGCCGGCGACCGGCATCACCCGCTTGAGTGCATCCTCAAATTCCTTGGCGTCCTGTTCGCGGAACATGTCGGCACTGGCCTGGCCGACGAACCGGCTGTTGTCGAACTCGTGGAGGACGACGCCGAGGCCGGCCATGCCGCCGGGCGTGAGCGGTAGTCCGGTGGCCGTTCGGATGCGCTGCACGATCTTCTCGTTCGACTGCGGACGGACGGCGATGGCCAGGATGACCTTCTTGTCGCCGCCCTCGAAGCGGTCCATCTCGGCCTTGAGGACCGGGTCGACCGTCAGGTAGGTCGCACGGTTGGTAAACTGTGGCCCGCCGCCCTCGCCTTCGGGTTGCGGGGTTTCGCCTCCGCCGGAGACGCCCTCCGACCGGCCGCGGCGGCCACCCTGTGGGGCCTCGGTACCGGCCTGTGCGTCGCCGGCCGGCTGACCACTGGGGGTCAGCTTGGTGCGCAGCTCCCACTTGCCGTCGTTCTTGAGGAACTCCTCCAGGACGTTCTCGTTGGCGAATACCAGCGTGGTCGGGTCGATGAAGGCCAGAGCCAGCGGCGTCAGGTTCGACTTCTTGGCCTTCTGCGCGTCTTTGAGGTCTTTCGTCTCCAGTTCCGACTGGAGGATGCTGCTGAGGTGGTCGAGGATCTCGTTCGGCGCGGTGCGGTAGTAGTCCCGGCCGTTGATCGGACTCTTCGGCCCCTTGGTCAGGCCAAGAGGGTTCTTCAACTCCTCGAACTTGAACGGGCGGGTGGTGCGCAAGACGTTGAACGCCCAATTCTGCTCCAGGTTTTCGCCGCGGACCAACCGAATCATCTCTTCCAGGCCGATGCCGAGGCGGTTCTTGAACGCATCCGGCTTAAATCCGACGCGCGACTCGAACGCCTGGGCACCGAGCGTCGAGTTGCGGGCCAGCCGGTCGATGTGGATGCTGATAACCGACTGCGAGTCGTCCGGCAGGGCGTTGGTGAAGTCGTTGCCGATCAGCTTGATCGGCGGCTGCGGGGCCGCCACCGTCGGGGTCGGCGCAGGAGTCGGGTTGTCGGGCGTCGGCGGATTCGGGTTCTCGGGGGCGGCCGGAGGGTTGTCGGGGTTGGCGCTATCCGGCTGCGCCGGGGCCGGCGCGGGTTGCGGGTTGGCGCTGGCGACCGGGGCCGGTGTGGGCTTCGACGTGTCGCCGCTGAACAGCCACCAGCCGACGGCGGCGAGAACGGCCACAGCGAGGACGCCGAGGACGCTGCCGATCAGGACGACGTTCGACCCGCCCTTTTTCGGCTTCGGCTTCTTCTTGGCCTTGGTCGGCCGAGCATCGGCTTCCGGGTCTTCGACAACGAAGCGGTACTTGCACTTCGGGCAGTCGATTTTTTTGCCGACGAGGTTCGGGTCGCGAATCGGGACCATCGCCTCGCAGGACGGGCACTGGACCTTGAAGCTGGTGTTGGCGGCCATCCGAAGTCTCCGAGTGCGCAACCGTGAGCGGCCGGATCGAGGGGATTGAGTGGTCTGGAGAGTGTATTGTAATCGCCGCCCGAGGGGAATTGCAAACCGTTTACGACTCTTGCTCCCCTCTCCCGGCTTTGCGGGAGAGGGGCCGGGGGTGAGGGCCT
>CAZNSL010000887.1:0-2869 GCA_964574975.1 uncultured Alcaligenaceae bacterium
CGCCCGCGCCTGGCTCTACCGGGCGCTCGGCGGCTGACGCCCCCCGCTCGGCGGCGACTCGACTCTCGAATCCGGAAGCCCCACCATGACCACCGAATCCCGACCCGACGTGAAATCGGTCTTCGGCCGCGCCCTCGAAATCGACGACCCGGCCCGCCGCGCCGCCTTCCTGGCCGCGGCATGCGCCGACGCCCCGGACCTGCGCGGCGAGGTCGAGCAACTCCTCGCCGCCCACGCCGGGGCCGGCGGATTCATGGGCCGGCCGGTCTCTGCTACCGGCGGCTACGAGGTGCGGACCGAAGGCCCCGGCACCAAGGTCGGGCCCTACAAGCTGTTGCAGGAAATTGGCGAGGGCGGCATGGGCACCGTGTTCATGGCCGAGCAGGAGGAGCCGGTGCGGCGGATGGTCGCCCTGAAGATCATCCGCGAGGGCATGGACTCCCGCGCCGTGCTGGCCCGGTTCGAGGCCGAGCGGCAGGCGCTGGCGCTGATGGATCACCCGAACATCGCCCGCGTCCTCGACGCCGGCACCACCGCCTCCGGCCAGCCGTACTTCGTCATGGAGCTGGTCAAAGGCGTGCCGATCACGAAGTTCTGCGACGAACACCAGTTGACCCTGCGCGAGCGGTTGTCGCTGTTCGTGCCCGTGTGCCAGGCGATCCAGCACGCGCACCAGAAGGGCGTCATCCACCGCGACGTGAAGCCGTCGAACGTGCTGGTCGCCCTGTACGACGACAAGCCGGTGCCGAAGGTCATCGACTTCGGCGTCGCCAAGGCGACGAGTCAGAAGCTGACCGACAAGACGCTGTTCACCGCGTTCGGCTCCGTGGTCGGCACGCTGGAGTACATGTCGCCGGAGCAGGCGAAGCTCAACCAACTCGACGTGGACACCCGCTCGGATGTGTATTCCCTCGGCGTCCTCCTCTACGAGTTGCTGACCGGTTCGACGCCGCTCGACCGGACCTGCCTCAAGACCGCGGCGCTCGACGAGGTGCTGCGACTGATCCGCGAGGAGGAACCGCCGCGGCCGAGTACGCGGCTCTCGACGGCCGCGACGCTGCCGAAGATCGCCGCCTCGCGCCGCGACGAGCCGGGCCACGTCGGCCGGGCGCTCCGCGGCGAACTCGACTGGATCGTTATGAAGGCGCTGGAGAAGGATCGCACGCGGCGGTACGAGACGGCCAACGGCCTGGCCCGCGACGTGGAACGCTACCTGCGCGACGAGACGGTGGAGGCGTGCCCGCCGACGTGGGGCTACCGGCTCAAGAAGGCGTACCGCAAGAACCGCACGGCCGTCGCGGTGGCGGCCGGCTTTGTGCTGCTGGTGGCCGGAGCCGCGGCGATGGGCACCGTCCTCGCGGTGCAGGCCCGCCGGGCGGAGCGCAACGCGGCTACAGAGCGCGACCGCGCCCAGGCCCTCGCCGAGGAGGCGAACGCCCAGCGCGCGACGGCCGACCGGGAACGCGAGCGGGCCGAGGAGGAGAAGCGCACCGCCCAGGCCGTCCGCGACTTCCTCCAAAAAGACTTGCTTTCCCAGGCCAACATGATCGAACAGGCGGAGGCGCGGCGGCTGGTGGGCGGCGACTACGCGGTGGCGCTAAACCCGACCGTCCGCGATCTGCTCGATCGGGCCGCGGACCAGCTCGCGCCGGAGAAGATCGGCGCGAAGTTCCCCGACCTGCCGGTCGTCCAGGCCGAGGTGCTGAAAACCGTCGGCGACGCCTACCCCGCCGTCGGCCAGGCGAAGAAGGCAGTGGACCTCCTCACCCGGGCCGTCGAGTTGCTGCGTGCCCAAAAGGGTGCCGACGACCCGGCGACGTTGGACGCCCGTCTGTCGCTCGGCACCGCTCTGTGGCACAGCGGCCGATTGGCCGAGGGTACGGCGATCCTCGAGGCCGTGTGCGACGACCGCATCCGCGTTCAGGGGTTGAGCCACGTCGACACGTTCGTCAGCCGCGAGCGCCTCGGGGCCATGTACATCGCTGCCCGGAACCCCGCTCGCGCCGTCACCTACCTGGAGCGGCTGCGCGACGACGCCCGGCGACTGCTCGGGCCGGACCACTTCCATACGGGCTACACCACCCACGACCTGGCCTTCGCCTACGTGAAGGCCGGCCGCGCCCAGGAGGCAATCCCGGACCTGGAATGGCTGCGCTCCATGGCGATCCTCCACAAAGTGCCGGCCGACCACCCGTACACCCTGAACGGCCGCCTCACCCTGATCGACGCCTACCGCGCCGTCGGCCGACGGGCGGACGCGGCCAAGCTCGTGGAGGAGTTGCTGCCGACCTGGGAGCCGATCCTCGGCGAGCGGCACCGGCTCCTCTGGCAGTTGCGGCACCAGTTGGGCTGGGACTACTTGAGCCTGAAACGGCTACCGGACGCCGTTGCCATCTTCGAGCGGAACCTCGCCCTGGCCGAGCGGCCCAACGACGAGATGTCCATGGAAGCCGTGGCGTCGGCTTACCTGGCGGCGGGCCGGTTTGACGACAACCTGGCGCAGCTTCAGAAGCTCTCCGCGCTTTTGGTCGAGCGGAAGGGGGCCGACCACCGGAGCTGGCACACGGGCCGGGTGCGGTACAAGCTCGGCGTGGCGCTGGCGCGGCTGAAGAAGTACGCCGAGGCCGAGCCGCTCTTGCTCGCCGGCTATCGGGAGATGACCGACCACGTCGCCGAAAGGCCAACGTGGGACAAGGGCCAACTCCCCGCCGCCGCCAAGGCACTGGCCGACCTCTACAAGGCGCTCGACAAGCCCGACGAGGCGGCGAAGTGGCAGGCTGAGCGTGCGAAGCACGCCCCGGCCGCCAAGGGCAAGGCGGGTTAGGCCGTGTCTGACGAAATCTGTTGCGATTGTTCCGTTGCAGCGCCC
>CAZNSL010000888.1:0-2868 GCA_964574975.1 uncultured Alcaligenaceae bacterium
CTGCGGCACGATGCGGGTCCGCATCGGCGAAGACGTGACCGAGCGGCTGGAGTATCAGCCGGCCGCGGCCTACGTGCTCGAGGACGTGCGGCCCAAGTACGTCTGCCGGGCGTGCCACGGCCATGCGTGCGCCGAGCCGGTGCCGGTGCTGTTGCCCAAGGCGCTGGCCGGGCCGGGCCTGCTCGCCCACGTGGTGGTGAGCAAGCTGGCCGACCACGTGCCCTTGCACCGGCTCGAACGCATCCTCGGCCGCGGCGGCATCGAGCTGTCGCGGTCGACCTTGGGCGACTGGATGGCCGGCTGTGCCGCCGCCGTGACGCCCCTGTACGAACTCCTGTGCCGGCGCGTGCGGCTCGCGGCGGTGATCCACACCGACGACACGCCCGTGACCACGCTCGCGCCGCGGCACCCGGCCGGGCGGGTGACAAGCCGCGTCTGGGTCTACCTGGGCGATGCAACGAACCCATTCACGGTGTTCGATGCGACGCCGAATCGGACCCGCGACGGGCCGGCCCAGTTCCTGAAGGAGTTCCGCGGGTTCTTGCAGGCGGACGCGTTCGGCGGCTACGACGGGCTGTACGCGCAGGGCGTCACCGAGGTGGCGTGCTGGGCGCACGCGCGGCGGAAGTTCGTCGAGGCGAAGGCGACCGCGCCGGCCGAGGCGCTCGCGGCGCTGGCGCGCATCCGCGCGCTCTACGACATCGAGGCGGCGGCCCGGGCGAAGTCGCTCGACGTGGCGGCGTGCACGGCGTTGCGTCAGTCGGAGTCGGTGCCGGTGCTGACGGCGATGAAGGGCTGGCTCGACGAGTTACGCGCCCGCGCGTTGCCGAAGTCGCCGCTGGGCCAGGCGGTGACGTATGCCCTCAACCAGTGGGCGGCGCTCGCCGTGTACGCGAGCGACGGCCGCCTGGCGATCGACAACAACGCGGCCGAGCGGGCGTTGCGCGGCGTGGCGGTGGGCCGGAACTATGCCCAGTCCCGCGCTATGCAGAGTCGCTGGCAGTCGGCTTCAAGTTCGTGCCCGCGTTCCCCACGTCCCGGCCTTCACTGCCTGGTCCCGAACTCCGCATACTCCTGACAGCTCCCCGACCCCATCCCCGATCGGAGAGTTCGTCATGTTCGACGGGTACTTCTGCCCGCGAGTCGCCAAGCGGCTCCGCGCGAGTCCGGATGCCGACTGGCTCGGATCCTTCCTCGCAGCCCTCCACCGCCGCGGGTACGCCCGCCTCACCGTCCAGTTCTACCTCCGGGAGGCCGAGCTGTTCGGCCGCTGGCTGCGGCAGCGTCGCCGGTCCCTGGCCACGATCACCGACGCCGACGTGCGGGTGTTCGCCACCCGCCCGCCGCTCCGGCGGCTCCGGTGCAACGCCCGGTCCGCCGGGCACCACCTACTCCGCCACCTCCGGGACCGCGGCCTCGTCCCGCCCCGGCCGGCCCCGGCCCCGGCCCGGATCGAGCGGGTCGTCGCCGCCTACGACGCCCACCTCCGGGATGCCGCCGGGCTGGCCGACGCGACCCGGCTGTACCGCCGCCGGTACGTCCGCGAGTTCCTCACGGCGGTGTTCGGCCCCGGCCCGATCCGGTGGTCCCGGCTCCGACCCGAACACGTCCGGGAGTTCGTCGCCGGGTACGGGCGGACGGGCCGGGTGGCCGCCGCCCAGGTGGCCGCCGGTGGGCTCCGCAGCTTCCTCCGCTGGCTCCAGTTCCGGGGGCGGGTCGGTCCTGAGTTGGTCGCCGCGGTGCCCCTCTTCCCGCGGTGGCGGCTCGCCGCCCTGCCGCCCGTCCTGACGGACGCGGTGCGGGACGAACTGATCGGCTACGCCCGCGAGTACCTCGGCGACCCGGGCGGCGTGCTGGTCGTGGACGAGACGGGGTTCCTCAAGAAGGGCACCAAGTCGTGCGGCGTGGCCCGGCAGTACTCGGGGACCGCGGGGCGGATCGAGAACTGTCAGGTCGGCGTGTTCCTCGGCTACGCGACGACGCGCGGCCGGGCGCTGTTGGACCGGGCGCTGTACCTGCCAAAGGAGTGGTCGGAGGACGCCGCCCGGCGGGCCGCCGCCGGGGTGCCGAAGGCGGTGCGGTTCGCAACCAAGCTCGTGCTCGCCAAGCGGATGGTCGAGCGGGCCGTGGCGGCGGGCGTGCCGGCGCGGTGGGTGACGGCGGACGCGGTGTACGGCTCGGACTACGGCTTCCGCTCGGCCCTCGAGGGCCTCGGGCTGGGTTACGTCGTCGGCGTCCGAACGGACCATGCCGTCTGGGCCGGCTTCCGGCAGGTCCGGGCGAAGGCGCTGCTCGCGGAGGTTCCGGCGGACGCCTGGCACCGGCTCAGTTGCGGCGACGGGGCGAAGGGGCCGCGGCGGTACGACTGGGCGGTGACGCGGACGAACTGCCCCGAGCCGGAGACCTACGCCCGCTGGCTGTTGATCCGGCGGAGCGTGTCGGACCCGGAGGACGTGGCGTTCTTCGCCTGCGGCGGGCCGCCCGAGACGGCGCTCCACGACTTGGTCCGGATCGCCGGGACGCGCTGGGCGATCGAGGAGTGTTTTGAACTCGGCAAGGGCGATTGCGGGTTGGACGAGTACGAGGTCCGGTCGTGGGCCGGGTGGCACCGGCACGTCACCCTCAGCCTGTGGGCGCTGGCGGTCGTGGCGGTCCTCCGGTCGCGGGCGGCGAAGTCCCCGCGGCGGAAAAGGGGGCACCGGGCTGGTCCCGCTGAGCGTGCCGGAAGTGCGGAAGCTGTTGCTCAAGCTGGTGTGGGACCGGCTGGCGTCGGCGGACGCGGCCCTGGCGTGGTGGGCGTGGCGGGGGCGGCACCAGCACGGGGCGGGGGCGTGCCACTACCGCAAACGCTGGGCACGACCGCCCGAC
>CAZNSL010000889.1:0-2863 GCA_964574975.1 uncultured Alcaligenaceae bacterium
CCACGCCGTGCATCACCAGGTTCATGCTGGCGATGCGCAGCATGGTGGCGTCGAAGTCGTAGGCGTGGAACATGTCGCTGTCCACATGCGCGCGGTGGCCTTTCTGGGCGAGCAGATCACCGGTGTAGGTGATGTGTTCCTCACCGTCTTCCAGCTCGACATGCTTGCCGTTTTCACTGGTGTACTCGCGCAGCAGGTAGTCGTAGGCCTCGACCAGGAAGCCTGCCGTGCCGCAGGAGGGGTCGCAGATGCGGTCCGTTGGCTGGGGCTGCATCAGCTCCACCATCAGGCGGATGATGTGCCGCGGCGTGCGGAACTGGCCGTTGATGCCGGCGGTGGTGAGCTTGCTAAGCAGGTACTCGTACAGGTCGCCCTTGGTGTCGCCGCCGGTCAGCGGCAACTGGTCGATCATGGTGACGGCCGAGACGAGCAGGCTCGCCTTCTGGATCATCAGGGTGGCGTCCTTCATGAAGTCGCCGAGCGTGCCGCCCTGGCCGAGTCGGCGCAGGTGGGGGAAGACCTCGTCCCGCACGACCTTGAGCATCTCCTCGCCGCCGCACTTGGAGAAGTTCTGCCAGCGAAGTTTCTGCTCGCCCGGGCCATAGAAGCCCTTGAACGGCTTGCCCGGGTGGGTGCGCTGCCACTGCTTCTCGGCGGTGGTCTCGCGGACGTCGAGCAGGCGGATGAAGATCAGGAACGTGATCTGCTCGATGACGGTGAGAGGGTTGGAAATCCCGCCCGTCCAGAACTCGTCCCAGAGCCGATCGACGCGGGAGCGCATCTGTCCGGTGATCAAGTCGCATTCTCCTGCGCGGGTTCAGCCCCCGGCGCGCCTGGGTTCGTGAAACTGTCGAGGACGGCGACGAGTTCGTTGGCCACCGGCTTGTCGAAGACGCCGTCCAGGCCATCGCTGTGGAAGAGCGTGAACGGCGGCTCGTACAGGTCGCCCACCGCGATGGAGCCGTACTTGCGAATGTAGTCCTTCAGCAGGTCCAGGAACTTCACCTGGTGGGAGTCGATTCGGTGCTTCGTGACGAACTCGACGAAGCGGGCTTCCACGACCGCGGCGTCGAGGCCGATGATCGCGCGAATGGCCCGGTCGAGGTGGCCGGCGGTTTCCGGATAGTACTCCGTCAGGTCCGTCAGGTCCAGGTTGGAGTCCTGGGTGAGGACGAGCGACACCAGGGCTTCGAGGTCGGCCCCGCTAACCGGCGTGCCGGCCTTGATCTTCTTCAAAGTCTCGTTCTGCCCGAACAGGTCGGTTAGTACCCGCAAGACGCGGTTACGGTAGGCGGCCATCTCCAGCCCTTCGAGCTTGGGGACGTGCCGCTTCCGCTCGATGAGCGCGGCGTCTTCCTTGACGTCGATGACGCGGGGCGGCAAGCTCGGCCCGGTCGGCCGGAGCCGGTACTGCATGACGCCGCGGAGGTCGCGGCGCACCTCGTCCAGCGACGCCACGGTCGCGTTCGCCCAGAAGTCGCTCGCCTTGAGCCGGTCGATGATCGGGACCTTGACCGCGACCTGCGTTAGGTTGATGCGGAGCTGGCTGACGTCGTTGAGTAGGTCGGCCTTGAGGTCGTCGAACGTGCCGGAGCCTTTGAGCTTCTCGGTCTGCAACTGGCAAACGAGGCGGTCGAAGCGGTAGGCGTCTTCGTGGCCGCCGATCGGCACCCACTGCATGAGCGGGGCAATCACGGTCTTGAGGGCCGCCTTGGTCGTCTCCGCGAACTGTTTGAGTACGTCTGGCCGGCCGACGGTCTGGACCTCCTTCCACTTTTCGCGGACGGCGATGCTCTTCGCCGGCAACGCGGCGATGTCCTTGCCGATGAGGTTGACAGCCAACTCGAACGCGCCACGGTCCTGGGCGGCCAGCGCTGCCTCGGCGAGGTGGATGCGGGCCTCGAAGACCTGCTGCATGAGCGACTTGGCGGCGGCCGGCTGGGCTTCCTTGTATTTCTCGTCGAACCGGTCGAAGTTGCCCCAGTGGTCGAAGACCAGGAACTGCGTCTTGTCCCGGCCCGGCCCGAACAGGTCGGGGCGGAGGCGGGTACCGCGGCCGATCATCTGCCAAAACTTGGCGTAAGAATAGACCGGCTTGGCGAACACCAGGTTGACCACCTCCGGCACGTCGATGCCGGTGTCGAGCATGTCCACCGAAACGGCGACGGTGAGGTCCGATTTCGGGTCCTTGAACTCGTCGATCAGCTCCTCGGCCCGCGTGTCGTAGTTGTCGATGACCCGGCAGAAGGTGCCGCCGTACTGCGGGTACATCTCCTGAAACAGGTTCTGCAGCAGGACGGCGTGGTTGTGGTTGCGGGCGAAGACGATCGTCTTGCCGACGCGCGAGTTCGACCCGTCGCGGATGCCGCGCCCCATCAGGTTGCGGAGGATGTGCCGGTTCGTGTCCTTGTTGAACACGAGCCGGTCGACCTCCTCCGGGTCGTGCTCGACCAGGTTCGGGTCGCCGCCCTCGGCTTCGAGTTGTTCCCGCTGCTCCGGGGTCATCCGGGAGTACTTGATCCCCTCTCGCAGGAACGCTGTCGTATGCGATTCGACTTCGAAGGGCACGAGGTACCCTTGTCTGACGGCTTCGTGGTAATCGTAATTGAAGGTCGGGTCTTCCACCTCACAGTCGAAGATCCGGTAGGTGTCCCGGAGGACGAACTTGACCGGCGTCGCCGTCAGCCCGACTTGGAGGGCGTCGAAGTAGTCGAAGATGTCGCGGTAGCGGTTGTAGATGCTGCGGTGCGACTCGTCGGCGATGATCAGGTCGAAGAACCCGACGTCGAATGTCTCGAAGCACTTCATCATGGCCGGGTAGGTGGCCAGGTAGATGCGCTTGTCGCGGTCCTTGGCGGTGTCG
>CAZNSL010000890.1:0-2862 GCA_964574975.1 uncultured Alcaligenaceae bacterium
GACAAGTATGGCCTCGTCTGTCTCATCCACGAGAAGCCGTTCGCCGGCATCAACGGCTCCGGCAAGCACAACAACTGGTCGATGTCCACCGACGGCGGCGAGAACCTCCTCAACCCCGGCGACACTCCGCACGACAACGCCCAGTTCCTCGTCTTCTGCGTCGCCGTCATCCGCGCGGTCGCCAAGTACCCGGACCTGTTGCGCGTCAGCGTGGCCCACGCGGGTAACGACCACCGCTTGGGCGCGAACGAAGCCCCGCCGGCCATCGTCTCCATCTTCCTCGGCGACCAGCTCCAGGACATCGTGGATCAACTGGAGAAGGGGTCGCCGATTTCGACGAAGCGCGGCGGCGACATGGAGATCGGCGTCGGCGTGCTGCCGATGCTGCCGAAGGACGCCGGCGACCGCAACCGCACCTCGCCGTTCGCGTTCACCGGCAACAAGTTCGAATTTCGGGCCGTCGGCGCGTCGCAGTCGATTGCCGGACCGAACACGGTCCTCAACACCATCGTGGCCGAATCGCTCGACTTCCTCGCTACAGCGTTGGAGCAGGAGACGGCGGCCGGCCGGGACCTGAACCGCGCGATCCAGGGGCTGTTGCCCGGCATCATCGCCGAGTCGAAGAAGGTGCTGTTCAACGGCGA
This sequence comes from uncultured Alcaligenaceae bacterium, assembly GCA_964574975.1. Lineage (GTDB taxonomy): Bacteria > Planctomycetota > Planctomycetia > Gemmatales > Gemmataceae > JAXMAS01. Next base: position 645 of record CAZNSL010000890.1, read on the forward strand.
CGGCTACTCGGAGGCGTGGCACCAGGAGGCGGAGCGCCGCGGCCTACCGAACCGCCGCAACACCGTGGACGCGCTGCCCGTGGTCGTCCGGCCGGAGTCGGTCGAGTTGTTCGGCAAGTACCGCGTCTACACCAAGCGCGAGCTGGAGAGCCGGTACACGATCCTGTGCGAAAGCTACGTCAAGACGATCAGCGTCGAGGCGAGGCTGATGTCGATGATGGCCCGGACGATGATCCTGCCAGCGGCCCTGCGCTATCAGGCCGAGGTGGCGACGGCGGTGAACGCAACCAAAGCCGCCGGCGTCGATTCCGGCCCGCAGGCGGACTTGTTGCGATCGCTCTGCGGCGCGATCGGCCGGTTGCAGAAGTCGACCGCCGATCTCGACAGTGCAATGGCGCACCACGCCGGCGACGATGTGTACGGCCACGCGAAGCACGCGCGCGACGCGGTGGTGCCGGCGATGGCCGCGGTGCGGGCGGCCGGCGATGCCCTGGAAACGATGGTCGCCGACGACCTGTGGCCGCTACCGACCTACCGCGAGATGCTGTTCATGATGTGAGCGACGGCGGCTCGCGCCGCTTCGACCTCACGCGCGCAGGGCGTCGGCAACGGCCAAGCGGAAGCCGGGGATGATCGCGCCGGCCGTGAGGTCGTCGCCGGGGCCGAGCGTCCGCGGCGGGTGGCCGAGTTCGTGCACCATCGCCAGCGTGCGGATCGGGTCGATGACCCAGACGAGCTTGACGCCCGCGGTGAGGTACTCGCCGACTTTGCCTTCCACCTCCGCGAACGTGTCGTTCTTGCTGCGGACCTCGACGACCAGATCGGGGATCGTTTCGAGGTAACCTTCCGACGACACCCGCAGCGGCAACGAGGCGGTGGCGATGAAGCAAGCGTCCGGCCCGACCACGCGGTCGGGGTTGCGGCGAAGGATGACGCCGGTTTCGTTGCGGACCTTCCCGTGACCGGGTAGTTCGCCGAACATGACGAGGTAGGCGATGAGCTTGCTCGTGGCTGCGCCGTGCGTGTCGCCGGGCCGGGACATGACGACGAGCCTCCCGTTGTCGAGTTCGTGCCGCGTACCGTCTTCGGGGAGGGCGGCCAGGTCGGCGGCCGTCAGCAGGCGCGGCGTGGTCGGAGGAGGGAATGGTGCGGTCGTGGCCGACATGGTCGTCCTCCCAGGCGATGCCGCGATTGTACCACGTCGGTCGGTGGGCGTCACTCCGCGCGCACCGTCACCGGGATCGTAACGACCTCGCCGGCCGGCTCGCGCAGAACGACCCGTACGACGCCGCCCGGCTTCGCCGATACGTAGCCGAGCCGCAATGTCGCAAGCAATCCTGGGCCGGTTGCCCAGCGGGTCGCCACGCCGGTGGCCTCGACGCGCTCCACGATCACGGGCTTGCCCCGGGCGTCGCGCAACTGGACCAGCACCGCCGGCCCGCCCGACACCAGCGTCACCCGCGACGGCGATGCCGTCACCCGCGCTCGCGGTTCGCGTACGAGCGTCACTTGCAGTACCAGCTCCGGGTACGCCGGGTCGTCGGTCGTAACGCGCAGAGCGTCGACGTGGCGGCCCTCCGGGCAGTCGTCCGCTACACGGAGGCGCACCGAACGCGATGGGCCGGCCGCCGGCAATAGCTCCGCCACCAGCCGCGGCGTGCCGGTGCGGATGCCGGTCACGCGCAAGGGCGTCGGCCGGCGGTCGGTCAGCGTGATCTCGTGCGGCCGGCCGGCCGAGAGTACCAGCGCCGCCGGCGTGAACTCGATCTCGCGCACCAGTGTGGCCGTCAGTTCGAGCGTCCGTCGGCCGGATTCGGCCCCAGAGCGCCAGCCGACGGTCAGTGCCCAGCGGTTCGGGCCGGCCGGTTGGCTGAGCGTGTTCACGTCGAGGGCGACTTCGCGGCGTTCGCCGGGGGCAAGGGTGCGGTCGGCCAAGGTCGGCTTGGAACAACCGCAACTGGCCGACAGGTCGGTGACGATGAGCGGCTGGTTGCCGGCGTTGACCAGGGTGAAACGAGCGACGAGCGGCTGGCCGACTTTGCGTTCGCCGGCGTCGATAACCGGCTGCGGCACGTCGAGCGGGTCGGCGGCGAGTGCCAGCGCGGCGCACAGGAACGGGAGCATCGTGCGAGAGTCCTTTCTCGGGCCATTCCGCGCCCCGTGACGCCGCGAGCCGAGTCCGCGAGGCGCACGCTTACAGCGCTCGGCGCGCGGGCGC
>CAZNSL010000891.1:0-2861 GCA_964574975.1 uncultured Alcaligenaceae bacterium
TGCGCATGCACTGCGAGTAAGCCGGAGTTCGATCCTGGATCCGCTACAGCGAGACTTGACTCAACTCTTCGGGGGGCACCGGCGTCAGGTACGCCGGCACGCCGCGGCCACGCCCGGACGGGGATGGTCCAGCCATCAACGCCAGCGGCAAACTGGATATGGTCCGCCGCCGTTCCCGGTTGGCGAACGCGACGAACGCGGCCGCCCCGGACAGGATGAGCGCGAACAGGAAGCCGACGCGGAATGTGCGCTCGACGTTGGTCATGGCATCCACGACGCGGCGCACCGCGGTGGCGGTCGAAGTTGCCCACGGCCCGGGCGGCACTTTGTCAGCCACCGACTGGGCCAACGCGGACGCATCGGCTCCGGTCAACCACCACCATGCCAACGGCAGCAGCACCGCCGCGATCGGCAGAGTCCGGCCCAGCCACGGCCGTGACGCGTTGAAGCGGATGGGGATTCGCTGTAGGGTTTGCGTTGCCCGGGCGACTTCGAGTGTCGCCGGCGGCAGTGGTCCTGTGGCCAGTGGCGTCAGGTGGAATGCGACCGTCGTCGCTTGCGATAGGTTGAGTGTCGCTACGTCGGGTACGACTTGGCACCCTGGGGCCGTCAACCGCAGATTCAGCGACCCGAGGGCCGACGGCAGGGGCGCGACGCCGCCCGCGGGCCATTCGGCCCTCACGACCACGGACGCGACGCGCCAATATTTCGGTTGATCTGGGTATTCGATTTGGAGCCGTACGGATGTGCCCTCGGCTGCGAGCATGCCGGCCGGGAGCGGCGTCGCGTTTGGCTTCGAGAGGGGGTGGGATCCTGGCGCGGTCATGGCGGGGGATTCTCCGGCGGTCGTGGGCTGTGCGTCGGATCCGCAGGGCGGCATTGAGGCTCGGCAGTAACGCGCACGCGAACCCATATCGCGGGGGTGGGTCGTCGTCGGCAAGCGTAGCATTTGGATTGGCCTCGTGCCAATCAAACGCCCGAACCGCGTGGCGACGACGCTGACTACTGGCCGCCGTGCTGCGATTTCGCATAATGTCCGTTCCGGTTCGATTCGTGCCGCTGCGATGGCGGCAACGCTTCTTTACGCATTGCGACGAGGTCCGCCGTCATGCCGATGGGATTGCTCGGAACCAAGGTCGGGATGACTCAGGTCTACGACGACGCCGGCAAGATCGCGCCGGTCACGGTGATCGAACTCGGCCCGTGCCGGGTGCTGCAAGTCCGCACGCAGGAGCGCGACGGCTACGATGCCGTGCAGCTCGGCTACAAGGACAAGAAGCGCAAGAGCGCTACCCGCGCCGAACGCGGCCACGTCGCGCAGGACCTCGAATCGAAGCGTCGCAAGAAGTTGCAGGCCGCCGGCGTGGCCATCGCGCCAAAGGCCAACTGCGAGCCGCAGCGCTACGTCCGCGAGTTCCGCCTCGACAAGCCAGCCGAGTTGGAGGTTGGCAAGATCGTCAACGTCGCCGAGGTGTTCGCCGGTACGAAGGCTGTGGACGTGATCGGCCAGACCAAGGGCCGCGGCACGGCGGGCGTTCTCCGGCGGCACAACTTCGGCGGTCTGCGTCACAGCCACGGCGTCAAGAAAGGTTCGCGGCAACGCGGCTCGATCGCGTCGAACGCCTCGAACCGCGGTAGCGGTCGCCCGAAGAAGGGCATCAAGATGGCGGGCCGCTACGGCAACGAGCGCGTCACGGTGCGGAACCTCGATGTCGTTCGCGTCGACGCCGAGAACAACGTCATGCTCGTCCGCGGGGCGATCCCCGGCTGCAACGGTGGCGTCGTCATGGTCAAGCCGACGACCAAGCGCGGCTGACCGAGTACTGAGTCAAAGGCAGAAGGCGGAGTATCTATCGGGATACTCCGCCTTCTGCCTTTTATTGCTCCGAACTCGGCGCTCCGTTCAGTCGATGATCTTGTTCAGCGGGAACTCGACGATCGCGCTCGCCCCGGCCTGCTTGAGCGCGGGAACGATCCGCCGCACCGTCGTCTCGTCGATGATCACCAGTACGTCGGACCCTCCGTTGGCCAGGGGGCTGACCGTCGGGTTCGACCCCGGCGGTAGTGCCTCGCGTACTGTCACCAGTCGACCCTCCGGCACGTTCATCATCAAGCCGACCTTGCCCTCGGCCGCGAGTACGCCACGCAGCATGAGGACGATATCGTCCATCTTGCGCTTCTTCCACGGGTCGCTGTAGGCGGTTCGGTTGGCGATGAAGCGCGGCGTACTCTGGAGCAAGTCGGCGACGATGCGCAGGTTGTTCGCTTTCAGTGAACTGCCCGTCTCCGTCACCTCGACGATGGCGTCGGCCAACTTCGGTGGCTTGACCTCGGTCGCGCCCCAACTGAATTCGACGTGGGCCGCGACACCGTGCGACGCCAGCCAGCGCTCGGTCAGCTTCACGACTTCGGTGGCGATGCGCTTGCCTTGCAGGTCCTTGACCGACCGGACGGGCGAGTCGTTGGGCACGGCCAGGACCCAGCGAGTCGGCCGACGGCTGACCTTCGAGAAGACGAGTTCGGCGAGTTCGACGACCTCGACGCCGTTCTCCTGAATCCAGTCGTATCCGGTCAGGCCGCAGTCGAACGACCCGTCGGCAACGTAACGCGCCATCTCCTGGGCGCGCACGAGGGTGCAGTCGATCTCGGGGTCGTCCATCTGCGGATAATACGACCGACTGGCAAAGGTCACTTTGAAGCCGGCCTTGCGGAACAACTCGCCGGTCGCTTCCTGCAAGGAGCCGGCTGGCAGGCCGAGTTTCAGGATGGGGGTGGACATTATCTTTCTCGCCAGTGACGCCGCGAGCCGAGTCTTCGAGGGGGGCGGATGTGGACACCCCGACCAAAAAACGCGGCCCGGG
>CAZNSL010000892.1:0-2861 GCA_964574975.1 uncultured Alcaligenaceae bacterium
GAGCCCGATCAAGATGAGTCCGAGCAGGAACAGCATTAGCGCCAGCAGGGCGAATTGGCCGTTCATCTGCGTCTGCGACCAGAAGAACAGCACGAAACACAGGGCCGCAATCACGCCCGGCACGCCGACGCCGGGCATCTTCAGTTCGAGAATCAGACACGTCACGCCAAGGATGACGAGGAACATCGCCACGACCGGGTCGCCGAAGAAGTTGGCCACTGCGTCGAGCCAGTCGGCGCTCGGCCCGTGGAGTTGCTCCGCCGTCAGACCGTACAGGGCCGCGAGTTCCTTCGTGTCCCGACCGTTGTCCACGAGGTAGCGAGCGACGCCGTAGTCCTTCCAACGGGCGGCGCTCAGGTCCATCGATTGCCCGGCGGCCTTGACCAGTCCCTCGTTGACCCAGCGGCCCTCACCGGCCGCGTCGGCGTCGAGGTCGGCCTTCGTCAGATAGCGCCGTTCGAACGGCCCCTTCTGACTGCGGACGCGGTAAATCTCCAGGTCGTTGTCGAACAAGCCCTGGAAGAGAACGGGCGAGTAGCCCTGGTCCTTGGCGAGTTGCACGAGCGAATCGCGGATCGGCTTGAGGTCGAGCGGCTCGGGAGCGGGCTGGGCGCGCTTGCCCGGCCGAACGGGCGGCGCGGCCGGCTGCCCAGCGCGGAAGTTCCCGAGCGTCGCGTCCTTGGCCATGACGATTTCGGTGCAGCCAAGCGCGATGAACGTGGCGGCATCCGGCGCTTCGCGCGGGATGAACGCCACCGTCACGACCGGCAAGCCATCGGGGCCGCGCAGCGTACGTAGGTACTCGGCGATGTCCCGAGCGACGTCGTAACTGCCGCCGCTCGCGTCCAGGTGCAAGAGCATCATGTTGCCGCCGCGACGTGTCGCCGCATCGATCTTGCGCTGCACCGATTCTTCCAGCGCCTTGCTGACGGTGCCATGGACGTTGATGATCCAGGCGTTGGGTGTGCGGCCCATCAGCGGGTCGCCGCGTAGACTGGTGGCCGGCAACTGATAGAGTTCGGCGACCGCCTGGAACGAGTCGCGGATCGCCTTGCAGAGCTGGAACCGCCTGGCCTCGGCCGCGGTGTACAGCGCTAGACCACCGGCGGCCAAGACCGGCTGATCGTTGATGGCGACAACGCCATCGGCTTCGGCTGCCTTGCGATGGCGGCCGTCGATGTACCACACGCCGCCGTTGCGCCGCCCTTCGAGAACTTCCACGTTGCGGTCGAGCATCTTGAGGACGAGCGCCTCGCGGGCCTTGCCGGCGGCGCGGGCGTAGACGCGCACTTCATCCTCGTCGGGCGGTCCTGGCTTGTCTGGCCGCACCTCGCCGAGCGAGGCGTCGGTCGCCATGACGACCTCGTTGCAGGCCAGGACCGGCAACACGGTGTGCCGCGACACCTTGGCGCGGACGAATGCGATCGTGAGGACTTGCTGCTGCTGGGAAATCGACTTGGCCAGATCGGCGGCGGCGAAGAAGTTCGGCGTCGCCGCATCGCGGCCGTCGGGATTGAAGTCGAAGACGACCTTCTTGACCTTCTTCTCGCGGATCGCGCGCGCCAGGCGGTCGTTGAGTAGACTCGTCCCCTCGGAAGTGATCGGGTTCGGTACGGTCAGGAAGATACCTTCCTCGCGCGGCGGTTCGTCGGCGTGTGTACGTGCGGGAGCCATCGTCAGGCTTGTGGCCACGACGGCGGCGAACAAGGCGGCGACGATCCTTGCGTACGAAGCCATGTGTCGTCTCAAAGAAGGCCGGGCGGGCCGTGCGAATTATATCGCGGGATTGGAACGACTGTCAAAAATGACAGCGACGGATTCGGCCGACCGACACGCAACACGTGTGCCGCCCGTTGCCGAAGCAACTCGATCCTCCAGGGATCAACCGGCACCATCTGTAGGAGATTCGCTTCGGCGGCCGGAGTATTCGCCGTTGCGGGCACCCGCTCGCACGAGTGGAAACGTAGCGAACTGCACCGCCAGCCGTCATAACCGGCCATCGACAAAAGACTTCTTGTGACTTTCTGCGGGAGTCGCATTGCGTGATTTGAGGTAGATAGATAACCTGGAGAACTTAGCATATTTGATCGGATGGACTCTTCTGGAGCTGGCGCATCATGAGGCGGGTCGTCGTCACCGGGCTTGGGGTGGTTGCCCCGAACGGCGTCGGCAAGGAAGCGTTTTGGAACGCCTGTTGCAACGGCGTCAGTGGCGTCGGCCGCATTCGCAGCTTCGACGCCTCGAATTTCCCGATCGGTATCGCGGCCGAGGTCCACGACTTCGACGTGACCCCGTACATGCCAGAATCGCAGCGTCGATCACTCAAGGTCATGAGCAAGCCGATGCGATTTGCCGTCGGTGCGGCGGGCTTGGCGCTGACCGATAGCGGCCTATCGTCCGACTGGCCGAATCCAGAGCGCGTCGGCGTGGTGATGGGCACCGGTATGGTACCGATCGAACTCCCCGAGATCGCGCCGGCCCTCGCCCACGCCTGCTCCGTCGAGGACGGATGGAACGTCGCAGCGTTGGGTGCGAACGGGGTCGGTACCGTGCCGCCGTTGTGGATCCTCAAGTACTTGCCGAACATGGTATCGGCCCACATCTCGATGGCGTTCAACGCCCAAGGGCCGAACAGCACCCTCACAACCGCGTGCGTTGCCGGGACGCAAGCCGTCGGCGAAGGCTACCGCCTGATCTCCCGCGGCGATGCCGACGTGATCCTCGCTGGCGGGGCCGACAGCCGCATCGACCCGCTTATGCTCCTGGCCTACAGCGCGCTGGCGGCGGTCAGCCGGTCGGGCCGCGAGCCCAGCGAAGTCTCGCGGCCGTTCGACCGTCAGCGCGACGGCGTCGTTCTCGGG
>CAZNSL010000893.1:0-2856 GCA_964574975.1 uncultured Alcaligenaceae bacterium
CTCGAGCAGCTCGCGACCACGCTGGAACGGGCGAGCCGGACGATGAAGCGGCTGGAGCTCGCTCAGCGCGACCTGCAGACCCTCCTCGACTCGCCGCTGTACCAGAGGGTTCCGCGCCGGATGACGGTCGCGCTCTCACTCAAGCCGACGAACATCCTCGTGGAGATGCACGACGACAAACCGGTGCCAAAGGTGATCGACTTCGGACTGGCGAAGGCGATGAGCGGCCAGCCGCTGACGGAGCGCACGCTGTTTACCGGCTTCGGCACGGTGGCGGGAACGCCGCTGTACATGGCGCCCGAACAGGCGAAGTTCAACGCGGTCGATGTCGACACGCGCGCCGACGTCTATGCGCTCGGCGTGATCCTCTACGAACTCTTGACGGGAAGTACGCCGATCGAACGGGCGACGTTCAAGCAGGCGGCGCTCGACGAGATGCTGCGGGTCATCCGCGAGAGCGACCCGCCGACGCCGAGCAAGCGGCTGAGTTCCTCGGGCGCGGCGCCGAGCATCGCCGCCAGCCGCCAATCCGAGCCCGCCAAGCTGGGGAGTCTCGTGCGCGGCGAACTCGACTGGATCGTAATGAAGGCCCTGTCGAAGGAACGAGACCGGCGCTACGAGACGGCGAACGGCTTCGCGAAGGACGTCGAGCGGTTCCTCAATCATGAACCGGTCCAAGCCGGGCCGCCTACGGCGGGATACAAGCTCCGCAAGTTCGTCCGCCGCAACCGCGTGCAGGTGGTCGCGGCGGGCGTGGTGCTACTGGCATTGGTGGCGGGGATCGCCGGCACGTCGGTCGGACTCCTGCGCGCGAAGACGGAGGCGGCGAACGCGCGGGCAGCGGAAGAAAAGGCTAAGACGGCGGAAGCGACGGCCGTGTCCCGCGAGCGGGAGGAGAAGAAGGCGCGCGAGACGGCCGAGGCGGTGACCGGATTCATGCAGGAGGTGTTCATCCAAGGGAGTGCCGACGGGCAAGCGGGGCGCGATCGGACGGTGAACCGAAACCTAACCGTGAAGGAGGCGATGGACTACGCGGTGAAGGAAATCGCCACGCGCTTCCCCGGCCGCCCCGAACTCGAAGCGGTGGTGCGGGGCACGGTCGGGAAAACCTACCTCGAACTGGCGGCCTACCCGGAAGCCGAGACGCAACTGACCCAGGCTCTGACTTTGTTTGAGCAAGCGTACGGCCCGGACGGTTCGTTCACGCTCGACACCATGAACAACCTGGGGGAACTGTGCCGCAGGAAAGGCGACTACGCGACCGCCGAACGGCTGTTCCAGCAGGCGCTGGCGCGGTCTGAGAAAGCCAATGGGCCGGACCACGAAAAAACCCTGCTCATTGTGCATAATCTGGCCGGTATTTACCGGGAGAAGGCGGACTACGCGGCCGCCGAGCCGCTCATCCGGCGTGCGGTGGCCGGGAGCGAGAAAACACTCGGCCCGGACCACCCGAAAACTCTCTTTAGCGTCGGAATGCTCGCGCGGCAGTATTCCGATCGTCAGGACTACGCGGCCGCCGAGCCGCTCTACAAACGGGTGCTGGCTGTGCGGGAGAAGAATCAGGGGCCGGGGCCGGACCACTCGGATACCCTCAACGCCGCCAATAACCTGGGCGGGCATTACTACGAAGTGGGCGACTACGCGAGGGCCGAGCCGCTCATCAAGCGGGTCGTGGCCGGGCGGGAGAAGATCCTCGGCCCGGACCACCCGGATACGCTCCACGCCGTCAGCAACCTTGGAGAGTTGTGCCGCCGGCAAGGAGACTTTGCGGCCGCCGAAGCGCTGCTCAAGCGAGCGCGGGCCGGTTACGAGACGACCATCGGCCCGGACCACCCGGATACGCTCCACGCCGTCGGCAACCTGGCCGTCCTGTACTGGTCGATGCGCCGGCTGGACCAGTCGGTCCCACTCTTCGAGGACATCTTGCGGCGGCAACGCAAGGCGCTCGGCGACGATCACCGGGAGACCTTGAAAACGTGCGCCGACTTGGGCGTCAACTACAAGGACGCCAAGCGGGCCGCCGAGGGCATACCGCTCCTCGAGCGCGCGTACGCCGCGCGCCAACGATACCCGTACTTGAGCGTGTACGGCCCGCAACTCCTCGCCGCCTACCTCCAGGCCGACCGCAAAGCCGACGCAGCTCGATTCGCCGGCGAGCAGTTGACCGACGGCCGCAAGACGGTTCCGCCAGGAAGCCCGCAACTCGGCAACCTCCTCGCCGTAACCGGCAAGACGCTGCTCACCCTCGACCCGGCGGCCGCCGAGGCTGTCTTGCGGGAATGCGTCGAACTGCGCGTGAAACTCGCGCCGCAGGCGTGGACGACGGCGAACGCGCAAGCGCTGCTCGGGGCCGCCCTGCTCGGCCAGCGGAAGTACGCCGCCGCCGAGCCGCTGCTGCTGGCCGGCTACGCCGGGCTGACCGCCGACGCCGCTGCGATCCCGTCGAACGGCCGTGACAACCTGCCCGACGCGGCCGACCGACTGATCCGCCTGTACCAAGAGACCCAGCGCCCGGCTGAAGTGACGAAGTGGAAGGCCGAACGGGCGAAGTATCCGGACGTCGCTCCCAACGTACCGGCGAAGAAATAGCCGACGCGAGGAGTCATGCTGTAGAATCGCCTCGATGTCGGACGTGACTCGCCTTCTTGAAGCCGCCAACGCCGGCGACCGTCAGGCCGCCGCCGACTTACTCCCGCTCCTCTACGACGAACTGCGAAAACTCGCCGCTGCGAAGATTGGATGACATTCCTCGTCCTGCGAGGAACGGTCAAGGAGTTTGCTGGTCGGCGCGCCCGTAAAGCATCCAATATACGACCGGCACGAGGATGAGCGTGAAGGCGGTCGAGACCGTAAGGC
>CAZNSL010000894.1:0-2330 GCA_964574975.1 uncultured Alcaligenaceae bacterium
GCCTCGGAAAGATCGAGCGATTCGCCGACACTTGCCGGTAACGGCTCCGTGTGGATTTCGCCTGACACGTCTTCGAGGAAGGGCTCGAACCGATAGAGCCGCTGACCGTCTGCAGCGCGATACCGCTCGAAGGTCAAGAACTCCACCGGGAACTTGAAACGGCTCATCAATACAGTCTCAAGTTCATCGGGCATTTCGTCGATGATCACCAGCGGGTAGAAGCTGTTTGGGGCATAGACGGTCTTCTCGAGTAGATAGTCGATATTGCCGAAGCCGTTCGTCAAGGCGAACGTCGCACAGAACTCACGCGTGTGTTCGTCGGCCTCGATCGCGAGCTTGGCGGCGTTCTTGACCGCTTGGGGCGAAGTCTCGTAGGACAGCGAGAATTCCAGAATCTGGGCCGCCACGTGCTTGAGCGGGTCGTGCCGCCCGAGCTCGACTTCCACGACAAACAGCCGCGGCTCCTTGGGGCTTGAGAGATCGAGGAGATAGCCGTCGGGAATGTTCTGGACCTTGCCCCGCTGCCCGATCCGTTTCTTGATGTCGAGATAAACGCGCGAGGTGCCGAACAACGCCCGTGCCGATTCCACGATGGCGCGTTCCAGCTCGTACTCGGTCTCGAACGGTTCGTCGACGTAGGTGTGTCCATTGCTCCAAAGCATCATGGCGAGCGGCCTCCTCAGGACGATGGGGATTGACGGACTATCGAGCAGATTGATTGTAGCTAGGCGTTCGCCATGGGCAAATGGATCGGCCGTCCCAGAGGCTGGGCGAACGACTGAAACGTTGCGCGGATGCCGTGGCTCTGTCTTGCGACCGGTGTGGGGCGCCGCGTGTCGGCGTCGGGTTAACCGGCTCGGCTCACGGGATGAAGGCCAGGTACAGCGCTGGCTGCGACACGGTGCCGCCCATGGCATTCTGGAAGCTGTACTCGCCGTAGACGATCCCGCACACGCGAATGGAACTGTTCTCGTAGATCCCGGAGAAGGGTCGTTCGAATTCGACGTAGGCGGCATCATAGGTGCCGGCGAAGTACAGCTGCAATGCATCATCGCCGACGATGTTGAAGACGCGACCGCGGATGCACACCTTCTCGCCCTCGTGCTGGCCGGCGTAGTCGCGCAGTTCGCGATAGTCGATGTCGACGAATTGGGCCAGATAGTCGGCGGTTGCTGCCTTGGCCACGCGTGTCTGTGTGGCCTGGGCCGAGCGCTGGGTCTGAGTCGCGCCGACGGCCTGGGCCGTTGCGGTGACTCCCGCGGCGTAGGCCTCGCGAGTGGCCGTGGCGGCCTCCGCGACGGCGGTCTGTGACGCCGCGTGGTCGAGCGTGGCCTGCGCTACAGCCGTCTCCTGGGCGTAGGCGGTAGCTGTCTCCGGGATCAACGTCGCCGTGGCGGTGGCGGTTGCTGTGGCGCTGGGGCGCGGTGTCGCCGTGGCGGCCAGGGTGGCCGTCGCCGGGATCGGTGTGGCCGTTGCGGGCTGAGCCGGAGCCTCAACCTGCGCGAGCCGCGTGACGACGACGGTCACGACCATCGGTGTGCCGGCCGTCGCGGCGGTGCCGGCTGACGGCCGCGTCGGGCGCATGACGATCGCGCCGAGCAAAAAGAAAGTCACGCCGGTTACCCAGAACAATACAAAGCCGGATTTGTTGCGGATCTGCGAAACGTCAAAGCCTTCGAGAAACACCCGATAGAGGAACCTGAGAAGTGCCCCCAGCGCTTTGGCGATCGCGCCGAACAGGGCGATGATGACATTGAGACCGGAGGACAGACAGCCGTTGCGTTGTGTTGACGTCGACATGAGTTGCTCCGAGACCAGCGTAGGAGCTCATGTTGCCTCAGCGGCTGTCTACGCGCCATAGACACTTGTCGTGTACTGCCCATTGATTGGACCAGCCTCTAGGCGGGAGCCTCGAATACGCGCATAATCGGCTTTGTGTCGGCCCGCCAAAACCTCCTCGCCCGCCAACGCGCCTGGGCCGAAGCCGCCGGCCACAGCGTCGACGACCGCGGCTATCTGCCGACGGTTGAGGCGAATCTGTTTCGACCGCTGTCCGGGTCGGCGCTCGCGGATTTCGCCCACGGCAGCGGCTCCGAGCTGGTCGACGCGCGACCACGCCCAGCCAAGATGCGGGCGTTGCATTCGTCGTCGGCCCTGGCCGTCAACGTGTTCGATTTTTGGCAGGGACGCGACGCTGGCCCGCTGCTCCAGGCTCTTGGCATCGACGGCCAGTTGAAATCGCTGCGCTTCGAAGCGCAATATCCGACCGGCCTGGGCGGCATGCCACCAAACCTCGACGTTGCGCTCGAACTTGCAGATGGCCGCGTCAT
>CAZNSL010000894.1:2340-2853 GCA_964574975.1 uncultured Alcaligenaceae bacterium
AAGTTCAGCGAGTGGCTGACGCCGAAGCCGGCCAGCCGCAAGCCGTTCAGTCCTTCGTACTTTCCAGCAGGCGATGGCGTTTGGGCGCGTCGCGGACTCCCGGCCTGTCAGGCCCTGGCCGAGGCGATTGCCGGTGGCGCTCAGCCTTTCGTCCAGCTAGATGCCGGACAGTTGTTGAAGCACGCGCTCGGCCTGGCGACACATCTGCCCGATCGGTTCGGTCTGAAGTACGTGTTTTTCGATCAACCCGGCCCGGAGTCGCAGCGACACGCCGACGAGCTCGAGCGGTTTGCTGAACGATTGGATCCGGCGTTGGCGTTTCGGGCCTATCGCTACCAGGATCTGATCGGCGCGCCCGTCTTTGCCAGCCACGCGCCGGCATACGCCGCATACCTGGCGGATCGTTACCTCTGAGCCGCCGTCTCCAACGCGTCACAAACCAACGCAAACGTTATGTCGCTCCTTGCGACCTATACTGATTCCACGGCGGCGACAAACCGCCGCGATATTGTT
>CAZNSL010000895.1:0-2848 GCA_964574975.1 uncultured Alcaligenaceae bacterium
CCGCTCCGAAGACTCCGCGGCGCGGCTCTAACCTACTGCACCCGCAGCGAGCGCACCAGCGCCGCCTCGCGCTCGACCTCCGCGTCGGACAGGCCGCCGGCGCGATGGAACTCGGCTCGCGCCGCTTTGCCGCTGGTCGCGTCCCGCGCCACCACCTCGACCAGCCCGTTGGCCGCGCAGCCGCAGCGCACCTCCACCGGCGAACCGGCCGGCAGGCCCGGCGGCAGCCCCTCGATCCAGCACTCGCCGACCGCGATGCACGCTTCCGCTTGCCGCGCCTCGCCCTGGAGCAGTTTCACCCGCACCCGCGATTGGTTGTCGGCCACCGTTGCGTAGGTGCGCGTCGCCGATGCCGGCAGTTGCGTGTTCTTGGCGATCAGCACGTCGCTCAGCCGTTCACCGTCGTGCTTCACCTCGACGCCGAGGCTGTGCGCCGTCACGTTCACCTCGACGATTTGACCGAGGTCGTTGTCGGCATCGTCATCGCCGCGACGGGCGGCGAGGATGCCGCCGTGCAGCGCCGCCCCGCGGGCCACGACTTCGCTGACGGCCAGCGAGTGGTCCGGCTCCCGGCCGCTCAACTCGCGCAGCATCCGGCCGGTCATCGGCATATGCGTCGAACCGCCGACCAGCAACACGCGGTCGATGTTGGACCACGACAGGCCAGCGCGGGCGACGAGCGCCTCGACTGTCAGACGAGTGCGCGTCAGCAGGTCGCGGGTCAGCGACTCGAACTCGGCGCGGGAGAGCGGCACGGTGAGCGTGTGGCCGGCGTGCGTCGCGGTGACGCTGGCCTGCGGCAGCTTGCTGAGCGCGCGCTTCGCCCGCTCGGCCGCGGCGTGCAACAGGGCGTGCGCTTGTGGGTCGGTGCGCGGGTCGCTGCCGTGGGCGGCGAGGAACTTGGTGGCAACGTGGTCGACGATGCGCTCGTCCCAGTCCTGGCCGCCGAGACGCACGTCGCCCTCGATGGCCAACGTCTGGAAGTGCCGCGGGCCAAGGCGCACGAGCGTGGCGTCGAAGGTGCCGCCACCGAGGTCGTAGACGAGGATCACCCCACCTGCCGCCGCGGGTAAGCTCTGGCGCGAGTAGGCGAGGGCGGCAGCAACGGGCTCGTCGAGGATGTCGAGGACATCGAGGCCGGCGATGCGACCGGCGTCGTGCGTCGCCCGGCGGCGCGTGTCGTCGAAGTAGGCCGGCACTGTGATGACGGCCTGCGACACCGGGCCGACCTGGCGCGCGGCGTCTTGCACGAGTTTCCGCAGGAGGATGGCGGAGAGCGTTTCGGGGCGGAAGTTGCGCCCGGCGACGGGCCGGCCGTAGTCGGGCTGGCCCATGCGTCGCTTGACGAGGGTGGCGACGTGGTCGGGCTGTTCGAGCGCGATGTCGAGGGCCGGTTGGCCGACGACGGCGTCGTCGCCCGCGAGGTAGACGGCGCTGGGGGTGAGGAGAGCGCCGTCGCGGTTGGGCAAGGTGGTCGGCCGGCCGGCGTCGTCGAGGGTGGCGACGGCCGAATAGGAGGTGCCCAGGTCGATGCCGACAATCATGGGTGATCGGTGATCGGTGATGGGTGATCGGTGAAGACTCGGTTGACAACGCTGCCGTTAAGATAGGTTTTCACCGATCACCGATCACCGATCACCGATCACCCTTGCACCGATCACCGATCACCGGTTAGCGATCCGCGGTCGCCAACATGCCGATGAAGCGGCCGTGCAGGCCGTAGACCGCGGCCTCGGCTGGCACCTTGCCGGGGTTGCCCGGCTCCATCAGCGCGAACTCAGCCCGGTCCAGCTCTTTCTCCAGCTTGGTGAGGTCGCGGTGCCACTTGGCCGTCTGCAACGAATCGCGTCGCGCCTTGGCCTTCAGCGCCGCGTGCGCCCCGCGCGCCTTCGCCAATGCCGAGGCGATCTCGTCGGGGTGCTGAAGGGTCTGTGCGAACGCCTTGCGGTTGTACTTCTTGACGCCGACCTTCTCGAGGTCCTCGACGTAACTCGGCCGGCTGGCGTTCGGCGCGAACGTCACCTTTTCGGCGCCTAGTGTGTCGGCGGCCAGTTTGCACAACTCGCCGTAGTTGAACAGGATGGCCGATTCGGCCATCGGCGAGGTCGGGCCGCCGTAGCTCAGGCGGACGAGGTCGCGGCGGGCGTTGGTCAACAGCGCTTCGGCGCGCGGCCGCAGCGCTTGCCGGGCCTCGGGCAACTCGGCCCGCAACCGCTCGCCGATCTCGACGCCGCGCTGGGCGGCAACGAACAGAGTCGCGTCATCGAGTAGTCGGCTGGGAGATGGATTGGTCGCGACGAGAAATGCAAACAATGCAGCAGACGTCATGCGGCTCCTCGGCATGGCGGAATTGAAGTGGCGAAGGGTTAATCGTAGTGGCCGGTGCGTGTGGCGTCTCGCGAATTCGGGCCAGATTTTTGCGCTTTTCGCCGCTTGCTGTCCGCGCGGCGCGCCTGTAGAACAGGGTTGCCGGACCCCCAGCCGGACGACCGGCCGCTGGGGTGGCTCGCACGGGCACCAAAACAAACGAGTCGTTAGAGATCAGCAGAAAGGGTCGTTCCGATGTTGGATTTCTTCTCGCAGACCAGCACGATGATCGGAATGGGCGTCGTCCTGGTGGCGTTGATCGGGCTGATGATCTTCCTGCGCACGCGGCCGCAGGAGTAGTCGGTGCTGAGTCCCTGTAGGGTGGGACGAGTTTTGCGAGTCCCACGGCGAAGGCTCAACCGCTGAACCTTCGCGGTGGGTCGCGGAAAAAACGTACCACCCTACCGGATACCCCCACATAAATTCCCCGACGACGCGCGGTAGCGCGGGTCCTCGGGCGTGGCCTCGTGGGGCAGGGGCG
>CAZNSL010000896.1:0-2847 GCA_964574975.1 uncultured Alcaligenaceae bacterium
CGGCCGTACTTCTCCAACGACTGGTACGTCTCCTCTGGGTTCTGCGTCGTCACGCGCTGCGACCCTCGCACCTGGTGCAGCGCACTTTGGAGGCGGGCACGAGTGACGCCAAACTCTTGCAGTAGCCGGCCGGCCGCGCCCCCGTCGTCGGTCATTGCGAGCAGAAAGTGTTCGACGGAGACGTAGTCGTCCTTGAGTTTCTTCGCCTCGTCTTCGGCCAATGCGAGCAACTTGTTGAGTCGGCCGGTGAGATAGAACTGGTCTGGGGCACCACCGGCCCCGCTGACCCGCGGCAATCGTTCGAGTTCGCGCTGAACGCGGATCTTGAGCGCCTCGACTGACACATCAGCCTTGGAGAGTATGGCTGGGACCAGCCCGTTCTGCTGGTCGAGCAGGGAGAGTAAGAGGTGTTCGACATCGATTTGCTGGTTGCCAAGCCGCATTGCAAGGCTCTGTGCGGCCTGCAACCCTTCCTGCGCCTTTTCGGTGAACTTGTTGATATCCATACGCGTGTTTCCCCTTACCTAAGCCAACCACATGCCGTTTTGGCAGAATCGGCCTGACAGAACAGACGGGTCGTACTTCAATCCGACTGCTCAATTTCGCGCGGTTGTGATGCGGAATGCGTCATCTTGGAAACTCAAGTGTCACTCCATTGTCACCATCCCAACGAATGTTGTGCCAGAACGACACGATGTTTCGACGCTGCCTGCAGTTGGATGCGCCAGTGCGAATCGAGTTGCAAAAATCCTAAATCGAATGCCAGCTTGCTATTCCGGCTTCAGTTGTGCGAACAACCGTACAGGTGCGATCGTGACGGTCGTCGGGATTGGTCCGGCAACTTTCGACTTCGGCATGGAAACTGCACGATTTTTTCGACAGTCGCGAGGATTGACCCCGCGGTTAAGAATGGAAGCGACGGCCGGGAGCGGCCGAATGAGGCAGGTTCTGCCTCTGCGTGAATGGAGGATGACATCATGCTGGTACTGAGTCGCAAGGTTGGCGAGCGGGTGGTGATCGGCGACCGGATTGTTGTGACGGTCCTCGAAGTCAAGGGACGGCAAGTTCGTCTCGGTTTCGAAGCGCCCGCAAACGTGCAGATCTGGCGCGGCGAGTTGGCCTTCCACGACCACGACCGAGAGCAAAACGCGAACATCGAACAGTCCGAGTTGGTCACCGCCCACTAAGGCGGCGCACTTATCCGGAATCATTGTCGGCGGATGACGGCCCTTCGCACTCGAGGGCCGATGTCCGTCGGCTTTGCATTTCCCGACCGCACCCTTCGCCACAATAAACCCACCTTCGTGCGACCCTTGCGGCCTGCGCACCGCGACGCTTACAATCACCGTGTTGCTTCCCACGCTTCGCACGGGTCCGACGCATGGCTACCGCCACATTGCCACCCGGCCTCGACCTCAAACTCCGCCAACTCGCGGCCCGCGTTCGCCGCGGCCGGCTCGTCCGCGGCTCCACGGTCACCGCACTGACGGTGGGTGCCGGCCTGGGCGTCGCGCTTGCGCTCGACGCGGCGTTCGCGCTGCCACCAGCGGTGCGGTACGCACTGGTCGCCGCCTACGTCGCTGCTGTGTTTCTCGCTGTCCACTTCGCACTACTACGCCCGCTACGTCATTACGTCGACGATGTTCACCTCGCCGCAGAAGTCGAGCGCGAATACCCACGACTCGGCGAGCGGTTGCTGACGACGGTGGAACTCGCCCGTGCGGCCGGGTTGCACAACGGCTCCGACGCGCTCGTCGGTGAACTTTCCCGCGACACGGACCTGCGAACCCGCCCTATGGATTTCACCCGCGCCGACCCGCAGCGCGCCAACGGCTGGCTATTGGCTGGGTGTGCAACAACTTTCGTAGCCTACGCCGTCTCGACGGGACTCTGGCCCGACGACGTGTTCGGCCTCGGCCGCCGCTTCGTCATGCCGTGGGACCGCCGCCCCGCCGTGCCGCCGTTTGCCATGACGCTGACTCCGAACGGCGGAGCCGCCGCGAAGGGCCGACCGTTGACGTTTCGCCTCGAGCTAACGCCAACACGCACTGGTGTGGCCCTGCCGCGAACGGCGACGCTCGTCCTGAATCCCGATATTGCAAACCCGGCACGACGACGGATGGAACTTGCCAACGACGGTTCGTACCTGCTACGCCTCGACGCGCTGGATGCCGACCTGACCTACCGCGTCGAAGTCGGTTCGATGACAACTGAGACATTCTCGCTGACTGCCGTCGAACCAGTCGAACTGGCCGGCCGACCGCGGGTGTCAGTCGCGCCACCTCCTTACGCGGTCTCACAACCAACTCAGGAACTCGACACCTTCTCGGACCAGACCCTACACCAGTTCGGCCGGCTCTCGTTCGAGTTGGCGTTCACCCGTCCTGCGGTCGCGGTCGAGATGACGTGGGACGCCGGTGAGGGCGTCGCCAAGGAATCGGTGGAACTGCTCGACGACGGCCGCCGGGCGCGGCCGGTCGTTGTGGCCCGCAAGTCGGGCCGTCTCGGCCTGCGCCTCGTGGCCGAGTGCGGCATCGCCACCGAACTCGGCCCGTGGCAGGTGACGGTCGTGCCGGATCGTCCGCCGGAGTTCGTCCGCGTCGCCGGCGTCGCCGAGGTCGAACAGTCCGCGAGGCCATCCGACACGTTGGCACTCGACGTCACCGTGCGCGACGACCTCGGCGTGGCGTCCATCGAGTTGGAGTACCGCGTGAACGAAGGGCCGGTGCAAGCAGTGCCACTGCCGCTCGCCACGCCGGGAGCGCGCGAAGCTGGCGTGGCCGTCCCCTTCGCGCTGGGCGACAAGGTCAAGGACGGCGACACCGTCCGATACCGCCTCAAGGCGAT
>CAZNSL010000897.1:0-2846 GCA_964574975.1 uncultured Alcaligenaceae bacterium
TGGCGGACGACGCTGCTCTTGCCGCAGCCGGGCGGCCCCCAGACGTAGGCGGGCCGGCCGGCGGGGATCAAGGCGGCCAAGGCGCGGGCGAGGTCGGACGGGGACATGGCGTACCTCCTATTAAGGGGACCAACATGGCTGGCACGGCCGGATCGGCAGTGGCCGCCCGGCGAGGCCGGGATCCGTCGGCGGCTTGTGGCGTCGCCGGTCAAATCATCGGTGACTGTGCGTGATAGATCTGATGTGTGGGCAGAGGTCCGACTAAGTCTTGGCTGCGAACCGCAGCCGGAACCGGGACAGGTTCCTCGACCGGACACCCGGAGTGCCAGGCGACCGGTAAGGTTCCCAAGTAGTATTGCCACGTTTCGCCGACATATTTAGGTGGTCGCGACGTCGCCCGACGGATGCGGTGGCCGGGGATATCCAGCTGACTGGAGCTGGCCGAACTGCCCGCGATTTCACTTGGCGGCGCCGCCACACTCTGCCGGCGCTTCGTCTGCCACTATGAGGCATTCGCGCCCGCCTATTCACGGCCTCTACACCGGCACCCGGCGAAAGGAGTTGTTGACTTTGTGGGTCAAGGGCCTGACGCCACCGTCACGGTGGAAGGTAGCCGTCAGGCCGAAACCCTCGCGGTGAGCCTCACCCCGAAGGGGTTCAGCGTGTGCAGCCCTTACACCCGCGGTCCGGTCGGCTGGACCCGCACGCCCAGCAGGAGGACCATGACTACGCCAACGCCGTGTTCGCGGGCGCGGCCTTCGGCGCTGGAGCCGGTGGCTCTGCTGCCGCAAGGGCTGCGGCTGCGGACTCGGCGGGAATGCGATGGATGCTCATCCAGCCGTGTAGGAACTCGCGGTAGCCCGGGATCAGGTTGGTGATGAGGATGTTCCTTGGCTGCGGGACGTTGTGGTCCTTATGGTCGTGGTTGGCGGTCTTTGGGAGCTCGAAGATCAGCTGACGCTCGATGTCTTGGACGATGGCCGCGGCATTCTCCGGCAACCACTCTACGGGAACCTCGAGCTTGCCCCTCTTCGTCAGGAAGAACGGCCTAGCCATGAAGTGATACTTCCGCGTCCCCTCGTACTCGGGGCCGTGGAGCATTCCGAACGCCGCGTGCCCCTTCTCAAATCGGTGGGTCAGGCTCGTCTTCTTCCCAACGTAGGCCGCCCACACGTCGGGATCGTACTGACCGACCGGAACGGCCACGGGGATTCCCGCTGGAAGGCTAAACTGGGGCGGGTCACGGAACACGCCGAAGAAATAAAGCGGCTCGCAGAGCGGTGGGACTTGTTTGTCGAGTCTCGCGTCCCGCAGCTGCTTGACCTGACCGGCGTTCAGAATCTTGGCCTCGGGAATGCTCGCTACGCCGATCGTATCCAGGCATGCCTCAACGAACGCGAGAGCGGCGTCTTTCCCCTGGTCGAGGCTCTGGTGCGGAGTCTTCCAGGACTTGTGAATCTTGTAGACGGCCTCGATCCGGACAAAGGCCATGTCGAGGTTTACATCATCGTTCTGAATCAACTTGATGTCGCACAGTTCCGTCTCTCCTCGAACCCAGTCGCGGAGCGGACTGGCCGGGGAGGAAGCTTCAAGCCGCTTACGCGAGAAAATCAGCCGAGGACGCAATTTGAACGGCTTCGCCATAACCCTTATACCTTATGCCGCGCGGGCCCGCGGTGCACGGTCAGTTAGTCACCCTTCCATGAGGCAGAGCGACAGTAGCATGTCCACCACAAAGGTCGCCGCCGCCGGGACCTTGAACAGCACCATTGACTCGTCAACGCTGTGCGCGACCTAAATAGCTCCCCAGTCGAGCGACAGTGAACGGGGAGTGGAAAGTAAAGGAGGCTTGGACCAAGGTAGGGGTTACCACACCAACCTACCGCTGGAGCCAAGCCATGGACGGTAGTATCCGGCTGGTGATCGGCGTTCAATCCAGGTTGTCCCGCAGAGTTGGTGCAGGGCTGGCGCTAGAATGAGGTCGGTGTTCGTCCAGGTGATTGCTTCGGTAGGAAGCCCCGTGTTTGCCGACCTATTCCCGCCCGTTACCGGGATCGCCGTCACCTCCGTCACGCTGACGCCCGACCTGATCGGCATTGCCGCGGTCGCCACACGGCCCACGGCCGACTGCCCGGCCTGCCACTGCCCCTCCGACCGCATCCACAGCCGCTACGTCCGCACCGCCGCGGACCTGCCCTGGCACGGGCGGCGGGTCGTCCTCCGCCTGACCGTCCGGCGCTTCCGCTGCCGAACCGCCGGGTGCCGCCGCTCCATCTTCTGCGAGCGGCTGCCGGCCGTCCTGACGCCCCACGCCCGCGGCACCGGCCGGCTGGCCGGCGCCCACCGGCGGATCGGCTTCGCCCTCGGCGGGGAGGCCGGCGCCCGGCTGTGCGGCGGGCTGGCCGTCCCGACCAGCCCGGACCCGCGGCTGCGCCGTGTCCGTGCGGTCCCGGCCAGTTCGCACCCGGTCCCGCGCGTGCTCGGCGTGGATGACTTTGCCTTCCGCCGGGGTCGGACCTACGGCACGATCCTGGTGGACCTGGAGCGGCGGCAGCCGGGCGACCTGCTGCCGGACCGCACCGGCGAAACCCAGGCCGCCTGGCTGCGGTCGCACCCGGGCATCGAGGTGATCGCCCGCGACCGGTTCGGGCCCTACGCCCAGGCCGCCCCGCGCGCCGCCCAGGTGGCCGACCGCTTCCACCTGCTCGTGAACCTGCGCGAGGCCGTCGAGCGGGCGTTCGCCCGGCAGTCGGCCGCGGTGGCGGGCGTCTTCCGTGACCTGACGGCGGCCCCCCTACCCGCCGGCCGCGGCCGAGTTGCCGCGCACGCCGATCGCGCTCGCCGGC
>CAZNSL010000898.1:0-2834 GCA_964574975.1 uncultured Alcaligenaceae bacterium
GAGCACGAGGGCTTTCCCCTCCGCGGTCGGCCGCTCGAACCGCTCGAACGGCTCGGCCAGCTTGGTGATCTTCCGCATCTCCTCCTCGATCTTCGGGAAGTCGGCCTCGGTGATCGGGGTGGGGCTGTCGATGTCGTAGTAGAAGCCGGCGTCGGTCGCGGGGCCGAAGGCGAGCTGCGCGCCGGAGAACAGGCGCAACACCGCGCGGGCCATGACGTGGGCGCAGGAGTGCCGCAGCACGGCGAGGGCGTCGGCGTCCTTCTCGGTGAGGATTTGGAAGGCCAGTTCGGGCGAGCCCCCGGCGTCAGCCGGGGGAGGGATTTCGCGGTCGAGGTCGAGGATGTCGCCGTTGACCTTGGCGGCAATGGCGGCCTGCGCGAGCCGCTTGCCGATGCCCTCGGCCACGTCGCGCGGCCGGGTGCCGGGAGGAACCTGGCGAGACGAGCCATCGGGGAGCTTGAGGGTGAGCACGAGAGAGTAGCCTCCGAAAAAAGGCGCAGCGCGGGCCGGCCCCTACAAACGGGTCGGCCGCGCGGCGCGACAGCGGAGCATTTTATGGAGCGAGCGGGTGTGTGACGGGTTCGCGGCGGGGCTACGCGATCGCGTCTTCGAGACTCCAGCGCAGGCGCTTGCCGAGTGCGGCCGCGTACCGGGCCAGCGTCTCGACGGTCGGGTTGGCTTGAACGCCGTTTTCCAGTCGGCTCAAGGCCGCCTTGTCGATGCCCGACCGATCCGCCACGTCGGCTAGGCTCAGTCCGGCGGCCGTGCGGGCCGATTTGAGTTCGGCTAGCGCCTGGAGCAAGTCGAGGATGACCCGGTGCGGCAGCGGGCCGATGTAGTCGCCGCTGGCCAGGAGTTGCTCCGGCGTCGGCCGCTCGCTCTGAAATTTCTCGCGGATTGCCTTGTGGCGGGCGCGGTCCTCGGCCGTCCAGGCGATCTTGCGGTGGACGCTGCGTTCGCTCATTGTCGACTCCCACCGGGCGGTGGCGCGCCGCCAAGTTCGGTCGAAAACCGAAACTGTTTCGCGACGATTCGTAGAAGCGTTCGAGGGCTCGAACGCTTCTACGAAGCGTCGCTAAGCGAGCAACCGCATTACTTCTTCGCCTTGATGGCGAACAGGTTCGTCTCGGTCATGACGTACAAGACGCCGTTGGCCATCACCGGCGTGCTCTTGATCGTCTGGTGTTCCATCTCGACCTTCAACGGTTCCTGGAACGTCTTGCCGGCCGTGAAGATGTTCACGTCGCCGTCCTCGGTGCCGATGTAGACCTTGCCGTCGATCCACATCGGCGAGCCCCAGACTGCGCCCTTCATGTCGTGCCGCCAGTACAGGTGCCCGGTCTTGGCGTCCAGGCAGTGCATGAAGCCGGACAGATCGCAGGCGTAGACGAGGCCGTCGTGGGCGGCGCAGGTACTCATCGTCCGGCCGAAGACGTAGTCGCGGCCGGCCGCCTGCGGGTTCGTCTCCGGGCCGCCGAAGTGCCAGACGACCGCCGAGTTCGGGTTGGCCTTCGTCTTGCGCTTGGCCGGTTCCGGGTTGTCCTCCGTCACCAGGTCTGGCGACACGTCGCCCTTCTTGGTCGGGTCGATGCACCACAGGTGGCCAACGCCCTCGAAGTGTTCCGGGTCCTGGCCGGTACCGATGTAGACCTTGCCGTCGTAGAAGACTGGCGTGGCGATGAAGTCGCTGCGCGTGCCTTTGCCGCCGAGGTCGTACTTCGAGGTCTTCGGGTTCGCGTCGAACTTCCAGATCACCTTACCGTCCTTCGGGTCCAATGCCCGCAGCCAGCCGTCGCCGCCGGGAAACAGAATCTGCTGCTTGCCGTTCACCACCAACAGCGTCGGGTTCGACCACTGGCCGTGCATGATCGACTTGCCCGGCGAATTATCGCGCCAGAGCAACTTCCCCGTGTGCTTGTCGAGCGCCAAAAAGCTCGGCGCGTCCGGCGACGGCAGATTGATGTGCCCCTCGTCCACACCGTTGCCGGTGACGACGAACAACGTGTCGCCGACGATCAATGGGCAGCACGCCGACATGTTGTGCGGGAAGACGTTCTGCTCCTTCATCATGCTGTAGCGCCAGATGACGTCGGCGTCGGTCGAGTCCTTGTAGTGCTCGTCGGTCGCGCCCTGGTTGCCGTCCGCGAGGCCGTTGGCGTCGAGGCAGTTGATCTCGCAGCGGTTGGAGACGTAGTAGACGCGGTTGCCCTCGACGGTCGGCGTCGAGCAAACGCCCTCGTTGGGCCAGTCGCACACCATACCGATTTCGAGCTTGTCGTTGACGTGCTGCCAGAGGAACTTGCCGGTCGCCTCGTCGAAGCACATCAGCACGCCCTTGTCGAGCGGCTCGACCTTGCCGTCCTTGCGCTTGCGGGTGTCGCGGGGGTTGCGCGGCGAGTTGTTGTTGGTGCCGACGAAGATCTTGCCGCCGGACACGGTCGGCCCGCCGTAGGCGCGCGAACCGAGCTTGGCCGACCAGAGGACGTTCTCGTTCGCCGTCACGTTCCAGGCGGTCGGCGGGTTCTTGTCGGCGAGGTTCACCATGTTGCGGCTCGGTGTGCCGCCGAACATAGGGACGGTGCTGCGGCCGGCCGCGGACGATTCTTCGCCGGCGAGAAGTGAAGGTAGCACGAAAGCAATTGCGGCAAGACCCGTGGCGGCGTATCGAAGGAATCGCATCAGAGATCGCTCCTAGCTCAAGAACTCCGCCGTTGTGGCCGGCGATGGCACTCGCGTTTCAGCCCCGGAGGGGCGGGCGGGGGGGGCGGGGGGCGGGGGCCCCGGGGGAGGTGGGCCCGCGGCGGGCGGGGCGGCGGGGGGGCCGGGGGGGGGGG
>CAZNSL010000899.1:0-2834 GCA_964574975.1 uncultured Alcaligenaceae bacterium
GAGGTCGAGCGACTGCGCGACCTCGTTGGCCGGCTTCGGCAGCGGCACGCCCGCGTCGCCTCCGACGAAGCCGCGGACCACGCACGGGTGGAAGCGCAGCCCGTTCGCCCCGCGGTAGCGCACCGCGTCCTCGACAAGGGCCAACCGCAGCCGCAGCTTGTCGGTCGGCTGGAGTACGTTGACGACGGCCCGCACCGCGACCACGTCGCCGGTTCGCGCCGCGCTGGCGCTGATGCGTGCCCCGGGCGGCTGCTCGACCAGCCGGTCCACGACGACGCGCAATTGCCGCAGGATCATCGCGGCGGCTGGCCGGCCACCACCCTCGCCGTCGAGGGCCGGCTTGCCGTTGAGGAACAGCCCCGGCAACGCCTTCAGTCCGTAGTACGTTCGCCGCGCTGCCGCCGCCGGCGACGCGAGCGGGTCGCCCGACGGGACGTGCAGGTGGTACTGGAGCCGCACGACTTCGGTCGGCTTGTACACCCGACCCAGCGCTTCGAAGGCGATGTCGGGCCCGACGGCCGATTGCAGGTTCGCTCCGGTGAACTCCTCGACGAGTACCGCGCGGTCGCCGGCACCGGAGCGGCCCTTGAATGGCTCGACTTGCAGCAACGGTCGGGCGCTGTATTCGCGGTAGTCGCGTTCCTCGAGCTGCGCCACGCGTGTCGCTAAGGCGGCCGCCTCGGCCGCCTTGCCATCGGCCCGCAGTGCGCGGTCGAGCGCGTCGAGGATTTCGAGCTGCACCAGCACGTCGTCGGCCGGGACGATCAGCCGGTCGGCCCGCCGCGCCTCCGCGAGGGCCAGCGGCGCGAACGCAGGCTGGCCCTCGAGCGCCCCGACGACACCGATCGCCACGGCCTGCTGCCAGCGCACGCCGAGCGGTTCCGCCGCCTTGGCCGACCGTTCGACCCAGCCGCGAACGTCGTCGACGGTCGCCTTACGCGCGGTCGCCTGCCGCAGCATCTCCTGGAGCGCCTGGTTCTGGAGCGCCGGGTTCGCGGTCGCGGCGAACACCTCCTTGGCCAGCTCGTAGCGATCGAAAGTCCGCAGTTGCGACGGCTCCAGTGTCGTGACAAGTAGTTGCCCATCGACGAACAGCGTGCCGGGGACGCGCGGGCCGTCTGGTCTGCCGTCGAAGGCGAGCTTCTGGTCGCGCAGGGCGATGGCGAACTGCACCCGATTCGGCGCGATGCTCACGTCGTCGATGCGCGTCTCCGGTGCGAGCGGGTCGGTGGAGCCGAGGTACTTGCCGGACCACTTGCCGCCGGCGTGTTCCAGGGCGACGAGGAAGACGACCGACTGACCGGGGCCGACTTCGACGGCCATGCGCCAGGAGCCGGCCGGCGGTTGGGCGCGGGCCGGCAGCGCGAGGGCGAGGAGGGCGAGTACGGTGGGGAGACATCGCATGGGGCTGTTGTATAGGTGTCGTTACCCCGGAACTCTTGAGCCCGACGCGCAAGCGAGGGAGACGGACTCGCCTCCTCGCTGGCGCGTCGGGCTCAACCTGTCGGCGTCCACGCGCCGTTGAATGTCGCCCCGCGGCCCGGCTAGAATACCCCGCGTGTCTCGTCGGACCTCGCGGCGAACTCCGGCCCGGCCATGCGCGTCACGCTCACCATCACGGACGGTCCCTACACCGGCCAGGTGTTCGACTTCGCCGGCCACGACACGTTCCTCGTCGGCCGCGCGCCGCACGCCCACTGCCGCCTGCCGCAAAAAGACCGGATGATCTCGCGGACGCACTTCCTCATCGAGGTCAACCCGCCGAGCCTGCGCCTGACCGACCTCGGTAGCCACAACGGCACCTACGTCAACGACGAGCGCGTCAACCAGATCGACCTGCGCCACGGCGACGTGATCCGGGCCGGGCAGACGCGCTTCCGCGTTGGTATCGAGGTGCCAACGACCGCGGCCGGAGACGAGGCAACCGTGCAACCGCGACCCGTCAAGTTGACGCCGCGCGGCACGGCCGGCCCGCCCACGAGCGGCGAGTTGCCGGAAATCCGCGTCGGCCGCTACCGCTGCCTACGCGAACTCGGCCGCGGCGGCATGGGCGTCGTCTACCTCGCCGAGGACGACGCCGGCGTGCGCGTGGCGCTGAAGACGATCGCACCGGCGGCGGCCGCTTCACCGCGGCAGGTCGATCGGTTCGTGCGCGAAGCCGAGGTGCTGCGGCAGCTCGACCACCCGCACATCGTCGGCTTCCGCGACATCGGCCAGGCCGACGGCTGCCTGTACTTTGCCATGGAGTACGTCCCCGGCCAGGACGCCGCATCGCTGTTGGCCCGCGACGGCTCCTTCCCGCCGCGCGTCGCCGTCAAGGTCGCGTGCCAGTTACTCGACGCGCTCGCCTACGCCCACGACCGCGGGTTCGTCCACCGCGACATCAAGCCGGCCAACCTGCTCTTGACCAAGCAGCACGGGCGGGTGACGCTCAAGCTGGCCGACTTCGGGCTGGCTCGCGTCTACCAGGCGTCGCACCTGAGCGGGCTGACGATGATGGGCGAGGTCGGCGGCACCGCGGCGTACATGCCGCCGGAGCAGATTACTAACTACCGCGAAGTGAAGCCGGCCGCCGACCAGTACGCCGCCTCCGCGACTCTGTACACCCTCCTCACCGGCCAGCACGTCTACGACTTCGCCGGCCCGTCGGTGCAGGCACTTCTGACGATTCTCGACAAGGACCCGGTGCCGATCCGCGAGCGCAAGGCCGACATCGGCGACGCTCTGGCGGCGGCGATCCACCGGGCACTGACCCGTGACCCGGACCAGCGCCACCCGAACGTGCGCGCGTTTCGCGCCGCCCTGGTGGCGGCGTGCCCGTAACCCGCCGTGAC
>CAZNSL010000900.1:0-2826 GCA_964574975.1 uncultured Alcaligenaceae bacterium
GCTGGCACTCGAGCTACACCGGGCTCGACTTGCGCGGCTGGAAGGCGGACGACAAGTTGAAGTCGCCATGGAAGCCGCGCGACTGGCAACTCAATTGTGCCGCCGACGCCGGAACGCTCTGGTGCGAGAACGAGTTCGGCGACTGTGAGTTCGTCGTCGATTGTCATGTGAAGGGGACTTCCACAACCCCGCCGGCGGTTGTGTTTGCCGACAACGTACGCGTGCCGCTGGTCGCCAAGGCGGGCGGTTGGGTGCGGAATGTGGTCACCGTCCGCGGCGGCGAAGTCACGGTCAAGGCGGGGAACGTACCGGCGACGACGACGAAACTGCCGAACGACGCGGCCAAACGGGCCGTCGGCCTCGCCGGGCCGGCGGGGTCGGCGGCGTCGTTCGGCAACATCTTCGTCCGCGAACTAACCAAGTAGCTTCGTTGCTGCGTCTCTGATGAACGCCAGCGCGTCGCCGAGATTGGCCGGCGACTTGCCGCCGGCTTGCGCCTGTATCGGGTTGCCGCCGCCCTTACCATCGACGAGTTTCGCAGCCTCGCCGACGAGCTTCCCGGCGTGCAGGCCCTTCTTGGTCAGATCCTCGCTGACGGCCACCAGGAGGCTGGCCTTTCCGTCGTCGGCCCAACCCAGCGCGATGACGCCGGAGCCGATCTTGCTGCGCAGGCGATCCACCTGCGACTTGAGCGCGTCCGCGGGGGCCGGCGGTATTTCGCCAGCGACAATCGTAGCGCCGCCGACGGTTGTTGCCGACGCAATCAGCTTGTCCAGCACGCCGGCCATGTCGGCGGCCGCGGCCTTTTTGATCTGCGTCTGAAGTCGCTTGACCTCGTCTTGCAGCGTCTCGACGCGGGCCGGCACGTCCTCCGGTTTGCAGCCGAGCCGAGCGGTCAGTTCGTCGAGAACGCCGGCCATCGCTTGCACCGCCTCGACAGCCCGCGGCCCGGTGACGGCCGTCACGCGGCGCACACCCTTCGCCACCGCTTCCTGGCCGACGATCTTGAACAGCCCGGCCTGGCTCGTGCGCCGCAGGTGCGTGCCGCCGCAGAACTCCACCGAGTCGTCGGACGTGGCCGCTTTCGCCGTGGCTGGGCCGATCAGCAGTACGCGCACCGGGTCGGGGTACTTCTCGCCGAACACGGCGCGGACGCCGGGAATCTTCTTCGCCTCCGCAAGCGGTGTGATCTCGGCATGGACCGGCAAGTCGGCGGTGATTTTCGCATTGACGATCCGCTCAATCGCCGTGACTTCGTCGTGCGTCAGCGGTTTATCGTGCGTGAAGTCGAAGCGCGTCTTGTCGTGGTCGACGAGCGATCCCTTCTGTTCGACGTGGTCTCCGAGGACTTGCCGCAGAGCGAGGTTCAACAGGTGTGTGGCCGTGTGGTTGCGCATGGTGTCGCTGCGTACGCCTGCGGCGACCGTTGCCGTTACCGCGTCATCGGCGGCGATCGACCCTTCGCTCACCTGGCCGATGTGCAACACACTGTCGCCGAGTCGCTGCGTGTCGGTCACCTCGAAGTCGCCGGACGGGCCGCGGATTAGGCCGGTATCGCCGACCTGGCCGCCCTGCTCGGCGTAGAAGTTCGTCTTGTCGAGGAGTATCGCCGCACTTTGACCCGCCGTGAGCGTACCGTTCGATACAACCTCGTTATCGACGACCCAGCCGAGAACCTTCGCATCGACGGGCATTCCAGTGTACTTCGGCGAGTCGTCAGTCGCGGGTAGTTCGCCTTTGACTGCAGCGACGACGAATTTCTTGCGGCCCTGACCGCTAATCTCCTCGTGCTGCTTCATCAGACGCTCGTACTCGGCCCGGTCCACGGTCAGACCGGCCTCGGCCGACATCTGCTCGGTGATGTCGATGAACAGCCCCTGCTCGGTATGCAGGTCGAAGGCGGCCTTGCCGGAGATCACCTTGCCGCCGGCCGCTTCCTGGTTGAATCGCTTGATGCCTCGCTCGAGCGTCCGCAGGAATCCCTGTTCTTCATCGCGGATCACGGCTGCGACCTTGGCCGGGTTGCGCTTTAGCTCCGGGAACGCCTCGCCGAAGTTCTCGACGACGGTAGGGACGAGTTCGTGCAGGAACGGGGTCTTGGTGCCGAACTGTTGCCAGCCGTAGCGCTCCGCCCGCCGCAAGACGCTGCGCAGAACATATCCGCGGCCAACGTTTGACGGCACCGCGCCGTCGGTGAGCGCGAACGTCAACGTGCGGATGTGGTCGCCGATCACGCGGTAGGCCGTGTCCTTGAGGTCGTCGAACCGACCACCGTACTTCGGGGCCTTGCACACGTCGCGGATCGCGTCGAAGAGCGGCGCGAAGATGTCCGTGTCGTAGTTGCTCGATTTGCCCTGGATCACCTTGGTGATGCGCTCGAAACCCATGCCGGTGTCCACGTGCTTGGCCGGCAGGGGCGTCAGCGACTTGTCGGGGTTGCGGTTGAACTGGATGAAGACGTTGTTCCAGATTTCGACGACCTCTTCTTTGCCAGCGTTGACGAGCTTGCGCCCGCTTTTGTCCGGCGTCGCGTCGTAGTGGATTTCGGTGCATGGACCGCAGGGGCCGGTATCGCCCATCTCCCAGAAGTTGTCCTTCTTGTTGCCCAGATGAATGTGCGCGTCCGGTACACCCACTGCTCGCCAGTACTCCGCCGCTTCGTCGTCGCGCGGGATGCCGTTCTCGGGGTCGCCTTCGAAAACCGTGACGTGCAACCTTTCTTTGTCGAGCTTCCAGACCGCGGTCAGCAGCTCCCACGCCCACGCGATCGCCTCGCGCTTGAAGTAGTCGCCGAAGCTCCAGTTGCCCAGCATCTCGAAGAAGGTG
>CAZNSL010000901.1:0-2826 GCA_964574975.1 uncultured Alcaligenaceae bacterium
GCGACACTCCGCGCTACCGCGTCCTCGACGAGCAGGGGCCGGATCACATCAAGTGCTTCAAGGTAGCCGCGGAGTTCGGCAAGCAACGCTACCCTGCCGCGTGGGGCATCAACAAGAAAGAGGCAGAGCAGAAGGCCGCTATGAACGCCCTGGCCGCGCTTCAGAATCAGGAAATCCCGTTTCCCGCGGACTTCTGAGCTGCCACAGCGTCACGGCGGCGAGTACGGTGCGAGTCGCGGTGCAATCCAGTCGGCGGCAGCAGGAAAGAACTTCAATGCCGTCGCCACGTCGTGATGACCGTTCGGGTCGTAGTCCACGCTCACGCAAATGCCGCGCTGGCGCGCCCGCCACAGAAAACTCTCGGCCTGAGCGTCGATGTTGAACTCGTCGCGACCGCCGTATGCAATGTACATCGCCAATTGACCGTCCCGCACGTCGCAAGTTTCTAACAGGTCGTAGGGGTTCATTGCGATGACGCGGGGTAGCGCGTCGGGACCGCGGCCGAACAGCGGGTCCAGCAGGGCCTTGGACCGCACCTTAACCAGCCCACCGTAGAAGCGGCCGACGACTTCGTGCGGACAGATGTCGGTGCGATAGCCCTGACAACAGGGCGAGAAATTGCCGAAGTAACGGCCGCGGCAGTCCTCCCACATCAGGTTGACGGCGGGGAATACGCCAACCACGACGCCGTACTGCTGTTGCCTCCGGATCGCTAGGGAATACGCACCGCCGCCACCCATCGACGCACCGACCAGGACGTGCGCTTCGCGTTCCGGCCGAATTTTGAAGTTGGCGTGGACGAAGTCCCACACGTCCACGGCGAAGTAGTCTTCGAACCGGCCCGCGTCGCTGTTGATGTAGAAACTGCCCGAGTTGAGTAGCGATGGCTGGCCCTTGATGCTGCCGTCGGCAACGACCAGGATCGCCCGCGGCAGTTTGCCGCACGCCATTGCCCGATCGAAGACACCCGCCAGATCTTCAATGAACTGAGACTCGTCCTGCGAAATACCGTGCAGGTAGAAGATCACCGGGAACGGTACGGTCGGGTCGTAGCCTGGCGGAAGATAGACGTACACGTCGCGCTTCTGGCAGAGAGCCGGCGACCAGATACGGCGATCGAAGCCGTGATTGTGCGTAAAATCGAGCAGTTGGCCGGCAAGATGCCGGTTGATGTGGTCGAGCCGGTTGCGCAAGCCGAAGTCGACCGCCACTACGGGGCGGACGCAGGCGAAAGCGGCAGCGAGGGCGAGCAGGCGGACGGCCTTCACGGGTGTGTCTCGCGGGTGCGCGGTCTGTCGTAGGAGATTTGATCGGCCAAGCTGCCAGTGATCGTGCCGCCAAAATGACGCGGGCCGCCGGCCCAGTAACGGCCGGCGGCCCGTGGGCACCAGACGTAGCGGTTACGCCTTTTGCAATTTCGAGTGCCAGTCGTCGAGGAGCCGGCCGATTTCGCGGTAGCCGTAGTCGAGATTCGCCAGTTCGCTACCGACCTCGACGGCCTGCGGCAGGTCGCCGTTTTCCGACAAGCCCTGGGCCAATTCGAACAGGACGCTCTTGCGCGAGGCCTCGTCGGCACTCGGAAGCGCCTTGAGCGCCTCTTCGAGATTCCGCTGCGCCAGTCGCCAGTTGTTCCGCTGTTTGAATGCAAATCCGAGGTACATGGCTGCCTTGCCGAGCAGCCGCGGCTCGCGCCGCACCGCCTGTAACTCGACGATAGCCTCTTCCGCGCGGCCGGCTCGCAGAAGTCGTTTGCCGAGTTCGAGACGGTGCGACAACTCACCCGGCATCCGGTCGGCCTTGGCCCGAAACAGTTCGAGTTCCCGAGCGTTGATCTCCTTCTTGAGTCGCACGCGAACTTTGGGTAGCTCTTCGTCGTCAGGGTCCGCTTTCATCTTCTCTTCGGTCAGGTGCAGATTCTTGCGGAAAGGCTCTAGTTCGAGTTCGGCGATCTCCGTCACGATCTCGAAGTTCTGCCCGGTTGCTCCGAGACCAGCTTGGAGGACGGCAAGGGCAGATTCATGCCGGCCACCCTTTTTATGGATCGATGCCAGTTGGAGATACGGTTGCGGTTCGGTCGGCCCCTGCGCGACGCGAGCTGTCAACATATCCAGCTCGCGCTGCGCCGTGTCAGCGATGGAAGCCGCCCGCTTCTCGCGCAAGGCATGGACTGGCGACTCCGAATGCGACACTTCTTCGTAACGGCCACGCTGAATCGTCTCACTGGCAGCCAGGTCCTTGGCCTTGTGCGTCGCCTCGGCGTCGGCGGGGACCACCTGGCGAACGAGTTCCCAGAGCTTGATCGCCTGAGCGAAGTTGCCGCGCTTCTCGAACAAGCGTGCGAGCGCGCGGTTGACGGTCGGGCTTTCGCCGTCCTTCTGCCGCGTTTCCGACAGGATGAAAATAGCCACGTCGGTCAGTCCCAGGGCGTCGGCAGCCTCGGCCATGTCCATCTGCGCGCCCAGGTCCCAGGGGTTGCGCGTGAGGATTTCCTCGCCGTGCTCCAGGACGCGGACGAAGTCGCGGTTCCGTTTGGCGCTCTTGAGCTTGGTGCGATGCGAGGCGGTGGTCAGGAAACTGAACGTACTTCCTTTCATGTTGTTGTTGTGCCGCTTCTTTTGCGCCCGACGCAACTCCTGGCGGTAGATCATGCTGGCCGGGTCGATCTTGCAGCAGGTGAGAAGTAGTTGGATGCCGTAGTCGTAGTTGTCCTTAGCAACGGCCTGACGCGCGTGTTCGAACCGTTCGGCAGCGATGCGCCGTTGTTCGGGGGACGGAATCGGCAGGCGAGTCGGATCGGCCATGCGTCGGCTCCTCGCGTCCGCGGCT
>CAZNSL010000902.1:0-2823 GCA_964574975.1 uncultured Alcaligenaceae bacterium
GACCCCACTCTGGCGCATCGGCACGGCGAATGCCGAGAGGCCCTTGTGCTTCGGGACGTCGGGATCCGTGCGAGCGAGCAGGAAACACCAGTCGGCGACGTCGGAATAGCTGGTCCAGACCTTGTGCCCGTGAAGGACGTATTCGTCGCCGTCGCGCGCGGCGATGGTGCGTAGCGAGGCCAGGTCGGAGCCGGCGTCGGGCTCACTGAAGCCTTGGCACCAACGCTCTCGGCCGCTGATCAGCCCCGGGAGGAAGCGCTGCTGTACGGCCTCGCTGGCGTGGGTGGTGATGCCTTGCACGAGGTAGCCGAGGCTGGGGCGTGGCGGAGCGCCCGCGGCCGCGAGCTCTTCGTCGAGGATGACGTCGAAGACGGCTGGAAGCTCGTGGCCCCCGAAGCGAGTGGGCCAGGAGAGGCCGAAGAAGCCAGCGTCGTAGAGGGCCGTATGCCAATCGGCTTGACGGGCCCAGTACTCGTCGTCGGTCGAGGAGACCGGCAGGCCCGGATTGTTGTCGACGATCCACGCCCGCAAGCGGCCTCGGAACTCGGCTTCTCGCGGCGAATCACGAAAGTCCATCGGGCACCATGAGTCGTGTTCGCTGGAGCTGGCGGATCTGCTCACCGTCGTCGCCGAACCACCGTGACGAGAGCAGGGCGCGACGAAGATACACGTGGACGATGCAGTCCCAGGTGTTGCCGATGCCGCCATGCACCTGCACGGCCGTTTCGCAGACCGTGCGAGCCGCGCGTGCGCAGTACGCCTTCGCCACGCGGCTGGCGGCGAGGGCCTCGACCGGTGAGAGCTCGTCGACGGCCCACGCCGAGTAGAGCGAGGCGCTGAACGCTCCTTCGATGAGGCAGTGCGCTTCGGCGACGAGGTGCTGCACGGCCTGGAAGCTGCCCACGGCAACTCCGAATTGACGTCGCTCGCGTGCGTAGGCGACCGTGACTTCGAGTACGCCGCGCATCGATCCGACCAGGTCGGCATTGGTGAGCGCGAGACCCAGCGCGGTCCACGAGCAGAGATCGTCGTGTGTCAGGTGCTCGGCGCCAGGTACGAAGTGCACCGGCGCGCCGGCGGGAAGCAGCCCGATGGCGCGCGTCAGGTCGGCGCCATCGCGCCTGCCCTCCGCAACTGCCGCTGCCGCCCCCGCCGCCGTCGCGAGACGATGGCCGTCGCCGGCGGTGGCCAGGAGGTACGCCGTAACTGGGCCCTGCGAGCCATCGTCGACCACGACACTCGCTCCTTGCGTGGTGTTGCCGGATACCATCAGCGGGCCGAGCAGCTCGGGGGCGAAGGCGATCGCGTGCCCGGCGGTCGGGATGACGCCGGCGCGGCGGGCGAGGTCCTCGGCCAGGGTCGGCCCGATGAACGGAACGTCGGCCGCCGCTTCGCCCAGAGCTTCGGCCAAGATCGACGCCTCTACGCCGCTGGCGAGCGGTCTCCCGTCGCCCCCGCTCCGACGCAGCTCGATCCAGCCTGCGTCGTGAACCGCCTCGGTGAGCCGAAGCGTTCGACTGCGATCGGCGAGGCCCGCTACGGACCGCGGCCCCAGCTCGCGCGCCAGCCGACGCGCGGTGCGTCGTAGCTCGGCTTGCTCTGGGGTGAAGCGAACGTCCATGAGCGAGAATCCGACTTCTAACATCGGAGAGTCGGGTTGCAAAAGCTGGCTCGAGGCCGGATCATCCACCGCGCCTCACGGACCGCTCGGCAGCGTCAGATGCGATTCGCCAACGACTACCACCGGCTTCGGGTGATCGACGTCATCGACGAGACCCGCGATACGAAGTCGTTCGTCCTCGCGATCCCCTCGGATCTAGGTGAGCGATTTGCCTACTCGGCGGGGCAGTTCTGTACGTTCCGCGCCACGATCGGCGGCGAGATGGTCGCTCGTTGCTACTCGATGTCGAGCGCGCCGGCGATGCGAGAGCCGTTCACGGTGACCGTCAAGCGTGTCCCCGACGGGCGGATGTCGAACTGGATGAACGACCGCCTGACACCTGGCGATACGATCGAGGTGATGCCACCGGCCGGACGCTTCTTGCTGCGACCCATGCCGACGCCCATCGTCGCCTTCGCCGGTGGGAGCGGAATCACGCCGATCTTCTCGATCCTCAAGACGGCGCTGGCCACGACGACGCGCGAGCTTCTGCTCGTCTACGCCAGCCGAACCGCCGAGAGCATCATCTTCGCCAAAGCGATCGAGTCGATTCGCGCGGCATCCCGCGGCCGATTGACGGTGCACCATCATCTCGATTCAGGAGGAGCGTTCCTCGACGCGACCGCCTGCGCGCGCCTGGTCGGGGGGCGAGTCGGCGGCGATTTCTACGTATGTGGGCCCGCGCCGTTCCTGGACGTCGTCGAGGCCGGCCTCGATCAGCGAGGGGTCGATGCGGACCGACGCTTCATCGAACGCTTCCAGGTCTCCGACGGCGTCTCGGGAGCGGCCGAGGAGACCCCGACGACGGTGAGACTCGAGATTCGCGTGGGCGGTCGACGATGTCGGGTCGACCAAACGGGCGACGACACGATCCTCGAGACCGCTCGTCGCGCCGGTCTGAAGCCACCGTTCGCCTGCCAGGCTGGCGGCTGCGGGACGTGCATGGCTTTCTTGGAGCGGGGCGCCGTCACGATGCGCGTCAATAACATTCTCAGCGCAGACGAGGTGGCGGAGGGCTGGATTCTCACCTGCCAGGCGATCCCCAGGACGCCGGAGATCGTCGTCGACTACGACCATTGAGAGGGAAAATAGGGCTCGGGAACGCTCGAAGCAGGAGATTCCCCCAAGGGCCGGCTCAAAGTTGTGGGCAGAGCGCGGCCGCG
>CAZNSL010000903.1:0-2820 GCA_964574975.1 uncultured Alcaligenaceae bacterium
AATCTCCGACCTGTTCCCGCACATCGCGTCGGTGGCAGACGAACTCGCTATCGTGCGGTCGATGCAGACGGAGCAGATCAACCACGACCCGGCACACGCCTTCATGAACTCCGGCTCGATCCTGAAGACTCGTCCGAGCATGGGGTCGTGGCTGCTTTACGGTCTCGGTGCCGAGACCGACTCGCTGCCGGGGTTCATCGTACTCACTTCTGCCGGCAAGACGGGACAACAGCCGGTCTCGGCCCGGCAGTGGTCGGCCGGCGTGTTGCCGAGCAAGTACCAGGGCATCCAGTTTCAATCGAAGGGCGACGCGGTCCATTACATCGGCAACCCTGCCGGCGTATGCCAATCGACGCAGCGACAGGTCATCGACGAGGTTAATCGCCTCAACGGACTACTCGCCGACGAAAAGCTCGACCCGGAGATCGCCACGCGGGTTGCACAGTACGAGTTGGCGTTCAAGATGCAGACGTCGGTGCCGGATTTGACTGACTTCGCGAAGGAGTCGGTCGAGACGCTCGATTTGTACGGCGTCAAGGCACCTGGGGACGGGTCGTTCGCATCGAACTGCCTGCTCGCTCGCCGCTTGGCCGAGCGCGGCGTCCGTTTCATCCAACTCTACCACCGCGCCTGGGACCACCACGGGGCCATTGCAGAAGGAATGAAGTCAGCCGCGGCGGATGTCGACCGACCCTGCGCTGCCCTGGTCAAAGATTTGAAGCGCCGCGGGCTACTCGACGACACGCTGATCCTTTGGGGCGGCGAATTCGGCCGCACGCCGATGGGCCAGGGCACCGGCCGCGATCACCACATCCTGAGTTTCTCTGTGTGGCTGGCTGGCGGTGGCATCAAGGGCGGCGTCACCTATGGTGCGACTGACGATTTTGGCTACCGAGCTGTCGAAGACGTGGTGCAGGTCCGCGACCTTCACGCGACGATGTTGCGGTTGTGCGGGATCGACCATGCCCGACTAACGTATAAGTTCCAGGGCCTCGACCTGAAACTGACGGGCGTCGAGCCGGCACGGGTACTCACGGACCTGATCGCCTGATGACGACACCCGCGACGCTTACGGAAGCGGGATATTCTCCAGCTTGAACGCAACTGGGATTTCGACGAGCTTCGCGGGCGTCCGAATCACGACCTTCCAGTCGTCCGATTTTCCCAAACTGCCGTCGCCATCCGGAACCCAGCGGTAGTTGATCACGGCCCGTCGGTCGGTTTGATCCACGACCTCCAGACCGCCGTTGACCTCCAACTTCTTCTTGCCGTCGGCGCTCTCCAGCCAGCATTCGTTCTCGGAAATCCACGCGGCGGCCTCGAAGCTTTCCAACTCCGGCCCGCCGGATGGATACTCCAGCGACACACGGGCCGTCCATAGTTCGCCCTTCTCTTTGAAGTCGGTTCGGACGCGCGCCTTGACGCCCTCCTGCTCCTGCTCCGAGTCCTTCTCGCTCGTCTTCGCAAACGCAAACTTGAGCATCTTCGTCGCGCCCACCACCGAAAACTTGCCCTCGAGCGACTTGATCGTACGGGCCGAGCGCGGCACGTCGGTCAGCCGCACCGACATCTGTGTCTTACCGCCGGAAACGCCGAGCCGACCCTTGCCCGGTTCGGCCACCTCGAGCTGCTTGTCGGTATTGTCGCGGGCAGTCACATCCTTTGCGGGCGGCTCAACCAAGAATGCGTAGAACTCCGGCTCCCAGAAGAGGTCGAGTACCACCTCGCAAATCGACTTGTCCTGCTCGATGTCGTGCGTGGCCGTCACGCGAGTTGCCACGACGCGGAACAGGCCGTCCACCGTCAACGGCATCTGGCGGTAGCCAGTGCCCTCGGCGTTCACGAGGTGGATCCTTCGCCCTTGGGCCGAGAACGCAATCCGGTGATCGGACTCCTTGGCAATCTGCTCGAGCGCCGTCCAGAACGGGGACTTGTCGAGGTCGAGTTTGATGTCGCGTGAGGAATCGGCGCGGGTGAAGTCGATGGCGATGTCGCACTGCTGCTGGATCGCCTCAATGGCCTTACCGAGCGTGGTTGGCCCTTTGAGAGTCAGGCGCTTCGGTTCGACCTTGGTCGCAGCGAGTTTCGGCGGGTCGTCGGCCTGCCCGATCGCGATGACAGTCAGAGCAAGGGCCAGCACGGCAATAGCAATGCGCGACGACACGGCGTTACCTCGGTGCGACTTGGCCGGGCGCTGACATAAGGCAGGATAGCAGAAGAGAAGAGACGTGGGAAAAAAATTCGCCCGGTCGCTTTCGCGACCGGGCGAATTGTAAGAAGCCGGCAGTAACCTACTCTCGCGCTCTACGCACTACCATCGGCCCTGGATGCTTAACGGCCGTGTTCGGAATGGGAACGGGTGTATCCATCCAGGTAAACCCACCGGCAAGTTCGTGGGAATCTCAGTGAAGGATTCGATGGGTGACAGTGTGTTGTAAGAACCTAGTGAGAACTCTTGGGCACGGGCCACGGAGAAAAGGAACAATGCGGTCAAGCGTTCGGCTGTTAGTACCGGTTAGCTAAAGCGGTTGCCCGCCTTACACACCCGGCCTATCGACCTCGTGGTCTTCGAGGAGCCTTCGCCCCAAAGGGGCAGGAAACTTCATCTTGGGGAGGGTTTCACGCTTAGATGCCTTCAGCGTTTATCCCGGCCGTACGTAGCTACCCAGCGGTGCCGCTAGCGCGACAACTGGCACACCAGAGGTACGTCCCTCGCAATCCTCTCGTACTAGCGAGAAAACCCCGCAAGTTTCCTCCGCCCACAGCAGATAGGGACCGACCTGTCTCACGACGGTCTAAACCCAGCTCACGTACCGCTTT
>CAZNSL010000904.1:0-2816 GCA_964574975.1 uncultured Alcaligenaceae bacterium
CGTCATGCTCGGTCCGTTCGGCGAGACGCTCGTCGTCGACTGGGGCCTCGCCAAGGCCACCGGACGAGCCGGGAGCGTCAGCGACCGGAGCGGGACGCCGACGTTGCGGCCGCACTCCGGCGGCGGGTCGTCGGCCACGGAGATGGGTCAGGCGCTGGGCACGCCGGCGTACATGAGTCCGGAGCAGGCGGCCGGCCGGCTCGACGATCTCGGCCCGCCCACCGATGTGTACGGCCTCGGCGCGACGCTGTACGAAGTATTGGCCGGCCGGCCGCCGTTCGTGG
This sequence comes from uncultured Alcaligenaceae bacterium, assembly GCA_964574975.1. Lineage (GTDB taxonomy): Bacteria > Planctomycetota > Planctomycetia > Gemmatales > Gemmataceae > JAXMAS01. The sequence continues at coordinate 285 of CAZNSL010000904.1, forward strand.
CAGCCGACCTGGGCGCGGTGGAGGCGGGCCAGTTCCCGCCACCGGGCCAGGTCCGGCCAGGCGTGCCGCCGGCCCTGGAGGCGGTGTGCCTGAAGGCCATGGCCCTGCGGCCGGACGACCGCTACACCGGGGCCACGGCGTTGGCGCAGGACGTGGAGCGCTTCCTGGCCGACGAGCCGGTGGCGGCGTACCCGGAGCCGGCGGGGGCACGGCTGCGGCGCTGGGCACGGCGACACGCCCGCCTGGTGGTGGGCCTGGCGGCGGCGCTGACGGTTGGGGTTCTGGCGCTGGCCGCGGTCGCGTGGCAGAGCGAGCGGGCGCGGCGGGCGATCGCCGTAAAAGAGGCGGAAACGGCGCGGCAGCGCGACGTGGCCCGCGAGCAAAAGGTGCGGACGCGAGCGGCGCTCGACACCATGACTTCGACGGAGATGATCGAGCGGCTCGGGTCGCAGAAGGCGCTGACCGCCGGGCAGCGCGCATTTCTGCAATCGGCGCTCGGCTACTACAAGGAGTTCGCGGCCGAGGCGGCGACGGAGGAAGCAGGCCGCAAACTCGAGGCCGACGCCCACTTCCGCGTCGGGCAATTGCTCAAAGCGCTCGGGCAGCAAGCCGAGGCCGAGGCGGCCTTCCGCGCCGCCCGGACTATGCGGGAGCGGTTAGCCACCGACCATCCCACCGTGGCCCAGTACCGCAGCGACTTGGCCGCCAGTCGGGGCGCACTGGGCACCCTCCTCGTCGACCTGGGCCGACCGGCGGAGGCCGAGACGGCGTACCGCGCGGCCCTGGCCGTGGAGGGGCGGTTGGCCGCCGATTACCCCGCCGTGCCCGACTACCGGCGCGAACTGGCCGGGACCCACAACAACCTGGGCACCCTGTTCCTCGCCCTGGGCCGATGGGGCGATGCGGAGGCCGCGTTCCGCGCCGCCCTGGCGGAGCAGGAGCGGCTGGCCGCCGACCACCCCGCCGCGGCCGATTACCGGCGCGACCTGGGCCAGAGCTACAACAGCCTGGGCGCGCTGCTCCGGACCGTGGGCCGGCGGGCGGAGGCCGAGGCCGCGTTCCGCGCCGCTCTCGCCGTGCGGGAACGACTGGCCACCGACTTCCCCACTGTGCCCCAGTACCGCAGCGACCGGGCGTCCAGCCGCAGCAACCTGGGCGTCCTGCTCGGCGAACTGGGTCGGCGGGAGGAATCGGCAGCGGCGTTCCGCACCGCCCTGGCGGAGCGGGAGCGACTGGCCGCCGACTACCCTGGCGTGCCCGAGTACCGCCGCGAGCTGGCCGCCAGCCACAACAACCTGGGCCTGTTGCTCAACGCGCTGGGCCGGCAGCCCGAGGCCGTCGCCGCGTTTCGCGCCGCTCTAGAAGTGCAACAACGGCTGGCCGCCGATCACCCCGGCGTGCCCGAGTATCGCAGCGAACTGGGCCGGAGCCACAACAACCTGGCGGCCCTGCACCGCGCCTTGGGCAAGCCGGCGGAGGCGGAGGCGGCGTACCGCGCCGCCGTGGCCGTGCAGGAGCGGTTGGTCGCCGACCACCCCGCCGTGCCGGAGTACCGCCGCGAACTGTCCCACAGCCAGAACAACTTGGGCCTGTTGCTCAACGCGCTGGGCCGGCGGCCCGAGGCCATAGCCGCGTTTCGCGCCGCCCTGGCGCTGCGCGAGACGCTCGTGGCCGACCACCCGAACGTGCCGACGTACCGCGACGAGCGGGACGCCACGTCGCTCACCCTGAGCGGCCTGTTGATCGCCGACGGCAAGGTGGCGGCCGCCGTAGCGATCGCCGACCGCATCGCCGGTAGCCCCGCGCCGTCCGCCGACAACCTCTACAATTGCGCCTGCGTCTTCGCCCTGTCCACCGCCGCGGCCAGCAACCCCGACGCTACCACCCACGCTGCCCGCGCCGTCGAGTTGCTGCGGCAAGCCGTTGCCGCCGGTTACCGCGACGTGCCGAACCTGCTCAAGGACAGTGACCTCGCCGCGCTGCGTCGCCGCGACGACTTCGCCGGCCTGCTGTGGGACCTCGCCGACGGCCCGCCGGCCAAGTGACGCCAGTTCGACTTCCCATTCGAGGCCCGGCACATGTCCGCCGACCGCAACCTGCTCTTCGGCATCCTGGCCGTGCAACTCGATTTCGTCAGCCGCGACGCCTTGATCGACGCCATGAACACCTGGCTGCTCGACAAGGCCCAGCCGCTCGGCGACATCCTCCGCGACCGCGGGGCGCTCTCCGACGACGAGGTGCAGCACCTGTCGGCCCTGGTCGCCATGCACCTGAAGCGGCACGGCAACGACCCACGGCAGAGCTTGGCGGCGCTGGTGGCGGTCGATCCGACCCTGCGGCAAACTCTCGCGGCCGTGCCGGACGACGACGTGAGCCGGACGCTCCGCCAAGTCGCTGCGTCGCGGGCCGATGTCGGCCGTGACACGCCGCGGCGGCCGCCGGCGGGCGAGCGTTATCGCATCCTACGGCCGCACGCTCGCGGCGGCCTCGGCGAAGTGTACGTCGCCGAGGACGTCGAACTCGGCCGGCACG
>CAZNSL010000905.1:0-2815 GCA_964574975.1 uncultured Alcaligenaceae bacterium
GACTCCGGCAGCTCACACAGCAGGTGTGCGGCCGGCCAGCTTGACGGTGCCGAGGAAGGCGTGCAACTCGTCGAAGTTGAGCCGGCCCAGGTCGTGGATCGTCTTGCCGCCGACGGTGAAGAGGAGCCGACTGGCGCGCAGCCGCGCGCCGTTGCAGTCGGGGCAGGTGTGTTCGACCATCACCTTGTCGAGCCACGCTTCCATGCCGGAACTCGCCTCGCCGCGCTGGCGGTAGCGGCGGTAGTGTCGCTCGATCCGCCGGGCGATGCCGCCGAAGCCGATCTCCTTGCCCTGCCACTCGCAACGCTTGTCCTTCGCGTCCGGCGGCATGGCCGTCGCGAGCTTCGCCTCGATGCCGTACAGGATCGCGTGTCGCGCCGCCTCCGGGAGCGTCTCCCACGGCTCGTCGAGCGAGAACGGCAGCGCGAGGGACAGGCTGTACATCAGCCGACCGTCCCAGGTGTCCGGGTTGTAGCGGAACGCCTCCTTGACGAAGCAGCCGCCGCGGATGCTGCGCCGCGGGTCGGGGATGAGTAGCTCCGGGTGCGTCACCTTGTACACGCCGAGGCCGCCGCAGGTCCGGCACGCGCCTTCCGGCTTGTTGAACACGAAGCACTCCGGCCCCACGTCGCCGTAGACGAAGTGGTGCGTCGCACTGGTCAGCCCACGGTAGAACCGCTCCGCCTCGGCCTTGCCCGCGCCCTTGCCGACGTGGACCTGCATCAGCCGATCGCCGACCAATAGCGCTGCGTCGATGCCCGCGCGGATCGCCTTCTCGTGCTTGCGGCCGACGGAGAGCCGATCGACGATCGCGTCCATGGCACGGACCTTCGTCGCGTCCAGCTCGACCTCGGCGGCGATGTCCACCGGCTTGCCGTCGACGACGAGTCGGCGGCAGCCCTTCTTGCGCAGCTCGGTGAAGACGAAATCGAGTTCCTCGCCGTAGACCTCGAACACCGGGGCGCGCAGCTCGACCTCGGTGCCTTCCGGCAGGGCCAGGATCGCTTCGGCGATCTGGCTGGCGGAGCGGTGCGGCGTCAGCTCGCCGGTGCGCGGGCAGTGCGGCTCGCCGACCGTGGCGTAGAGCAGGTTCAGGTAGCCGGCGATGTCGGTCATGGTGCCGACGGTCGAGCGTGGATTCGTGCCGGTCGTCTTCTGCTCGATCGAGATGACCGGCGAGAGGCCGAAGACGAAGTCCACGTCGGGCTTGGCCACCTGGGTGACGAACCGCTTGGCGAAGCTCGACAGCGACTCCATGTAGCGCCGCTGCCCCTCGGCGTAGATGGTGTCGAACGCCAGCGACGACTTGCCGGAGCCGGATAGCCCGGTGACGACGACGAGTTGGTCGCGCGGAATTTCCAGCGACACGTCCTTGAGGTTGTGGACCCGCGCACCCTGCACGCCGATCGTCGTCCGCGCCTTCGTGACAGTTGCTGCCATCCGCCGGCTCTCCAAAATCCGGTGTGAAAACTCTCGCGACGCCGCGACCCGAGTCCGCGAGGGGAGCGCGACGCCGGCAGCGTTTCGCGCTCCCCTCGAAGACTCGGGTCGCGGCGTCACGAGAGTTTCAACGAAGCATCCCCGATGTAGAAGAACGCCAGCTCCTGCACGCGGACGTTGCTCCGCCGGGTCAGTTGCACCGGCACCGACGCCTTGCCGAGGACACCCTGGTCCGCGAGGTACTCGCACGCCGTGGTGACGCCGCCCACGGCGAAGTTGCGCTGGAAGTGGTCCTCGATTTCGGTACACGAGCGCGTCTCGCCGACTTCGCGCAGGTGGTCGATGACCGGCTCGAACAGCGTGGCCGAGCGGTCGGCGACGTAGCGGTCCACCGCGTCGAGCGCCGCTTTGACGGCCTTGGTCGTCTTCTTGGCGTTGAGTAGGTCGGTGTAGACGATCTTGAAGAAGGCCGGGTTGAGCTTCAGGGCCTGAAGGATGACCTCGCGATCCACGAGTAGCCCCGCGCCGAGGACTTCCACTTGTGCGAGCGGCGTCGCGGCGACGAGCAGCCAGAGGGCGGTGTAGTCGAGGTCGCCGCGGGTGACGAACCACTTGTGGGCCTTGTCGATGGCCGGCAGCGCGGCGGTGCCGGCCCGCAGCAGTTGCACGCGTCGGTCGCGCTCGCCGGCGTCGTGGAGGCGCTGGCACAGGTCGGCGATGGTGTCGTCGTGGGTGTAGAGCAGCCGGCCCTTGGCCAGGAACGAGTGCGTGAACGAGCTGCGGGCGGTGCCTTCGACCATCTTGCGGAACTCGGCCCGCTGGACCAGGCACGCGTGGACGTTCACGCCGTCGGCGAAGAGCGCCACGGACTCGCGGCCTTCCTTCTTCTCGTCGACGGTGACGAGTACGAGGTCGATGTCGGACTTGGCCCAAACGGCGTCGTGCGACAGACTGCCGCAGAGGATCGCCGCGAGGACGGTGCGGTCCTCCTTGACCTGGGCGACCAGCGCATGGAGCGCGTCGGTGAACTGCCGCCGAACCACCTCCTGCCGCATGGACCGCCCTCCGGGTCGCCGCGAATCGAGTCGGGCCGGCATTCTAGCCAGAGGGCCGGTCGATCCGCCATGTCGGATGTTGGGTATTGTCTTTGCCGTGGTCATGTCGCACGGGCGGTGTCCGCTCACAAACCCGGCTCGATGCCGCTGGCGCGCATCCGCGCGGCGAGGCGGCCGAGGTGCCACCGGCGCAGGCCGCGCTCGCCGGGCACCAGGCCGTACAGCTCCGCGCCGTCCGGCGAGAACGCCAGCATCGTGCAGGGGCCGGCGACGGGCAGCGACAGGATCGGCGAGCCGTCGGGCTGCCAGAGGCGCACGGC
>CAZNSL010000906.1:0-2812 GCA_964574975.1 uncultured Alcaligenaceae bacterium
CGGCCGAGGCCGAAGCCGTGGCCCGGCTCCAGCATCCGGGCATCGTGCAACTCTTCGAGGTCGGCGACCACGCGGGCTGCCCCTTCTTCTCGATGGAGTTTGTGGACGGGCCGAGCCTCGCCCAGCAGCTCAACCGCGAACTGCCCACGCCAAAGACCGCTGCGGCGCTTGCGGCCCGGCTCGCCGAGACCGTGCAGTTCGCCCACCGCCACGGCATCGTCCACCGCGATCTGAAACCGGCGAATATCCTGCTGTCGAATCTCGAATCTCAAATCTCGAATCTCAAATCGCAAATCCCGAAGGTCGCCGACTTCGGTCTCGCCAAGCGGCTCGACAGCTACACCGGAGCCACGCAGTCCGGCGCGATCCTCGGCACGCCGTCGTACATGTCGCCGGAGCAGGCGGCCGGCCGCAGCAAGGAAGTTGGCCCTGCCACCGACATCTACGCGCTCGGCACGATCCTCTACGAGCTGTTCACGGGCCGGCCGCCGTTCCGGGCGGCCACGCCGTTCGAGACGGTGCTGCTGGTCGCGCGCGAGGAGGTGCTACCGCCGTCGAAGTTGCGGCCGGGGTTGCCGCGCGACCTCGAAACCGTCTGTCTGAAGTGCCTGCACAAGCAGCCGGGCGACCGCTACGCCACGGCCGAGGCGCTCGCCGACGACCTGCGTCGGTGGCTCGACGGCCAGCCAGTCACGGCCCGGCCGGCGTCGGCCCTGGCCCGGCTACGCGGCTGGGTGCGGCGTAAACCGACCGCGGCTGCTCTGGTCAGCGTGACCACGGCCGCGGTACTGACGCTCGTGGCGACCGGCTCCCGTTCGCACATGCGGCTTCAGGCGGCGCTCGACCAGGCGAACTGGAACGAGCGGCTGGCCCGCACGGCAATGTGCGACGCCACCGACCGGCTCGTCCGCCTGACGGTCATCAACGGTAACCGCCTCTTCGACGACGGCGACTCGCTCTTGGCCCTGCCGTGGTTCGTCGAGGCCCTGCGGCTCGACGTGGCCGACCCCAACCGCGAAGCCGCTCACCGCACCCGCCTGGCCGCCACGCTGCACGACTGCCCCGAACTCATGGCCGCGTGGGTCCACGACGGTCGGATTACCAGTGTCGCCCTGTCGGCGGACGGCCGAGTTGCGGCGTCGGGGGGCGTGGATGGCGTCGTTCGCGTGCGACCCATCGGCGGCAGTGCGGGCCACGAGCTACGTCATCCGGCCGCGATCGGCGGTGTGGCGTTCTTGCCCGACGGTCGAGTCGGCACGCTCACCGCCGGCCGGCTACGGACTTGGGACGGCGGACGCGAAGCGCTGTGGCCGGAGCCGATCAACATCACCCGCGCTGTGTGGTGTGGTGGCCACGTCGCTACCGCCGATGCGGCGGGTCGGGTGCGTGTGTGGAACGCCGCAGACGGTAGTGCCGTCGCCGACGGGCCGAAACTTGGCGGCGCCGCGACGGCGTTGGCCCTGTCGCCCGACGGCACCCATGTTGCCGCTGGTACCCCCGCAGGCAGAGTCAGTGTCGGTATCGCCACCTTCGACGCCGCTGGGTCGATTACGGCTCTGGCGTTCTCGGCCGATGGGTCGAAGCTGGCCGTCGCCGCAGGCTCGGAGGCCCGCGTCTACGACGCCATCGACGGCCGGCCGCTGTCGCCGCCGCTGCCGCACCGCGAAACGGTCACGGCAGTGGCGTTCTCGCCCGATGGGGCGACGCTTTTGAGCGGCAGCCAGGACGATACGGCTGTGTTGTGGGACTGGACGGCAGCTCGGCCGCGCTGCCCGCCGCTTCCGCACTTCAGCGACGTGGACGCAGTCGCGTTCGCTCCCGGCGGTCGGGCGGTGGCGACGGCCGGCGACGACAACACGGCCCGCATTTGGGACGCGGCGACCGGCCAGCCGCTCACGCCACGGCTGCGGCACAATGGCACGATCCATCTCATAGCATATGGGCCGGACGGCAGGCATCTACTAACCGGCTCCGGTGCCGGGCGCGTACGTCTGTGGGCGGTGCCGACCGAGCCTCCGCCGGCCGAATCGGCCCCAGCCACCGACCTCAAGCCGACGTGTACTTGCGCCACGGGCAAGCACGTGCTGACCGGCGCGCCCGACGGCACGGTCCGCGTCACGCTTTCGGCGACCGGGGCGGTACTCGCCACGTTCAATACCGGTGTGGCCGTGGCCGCGGTGGCGCTGAGCGACGATGCGAAGCTAGCCTTGATCGGCGGCGACGACGGTCGGACGCGGCTGTGGGACTGGCGGGTGGGCCGGTCGGTCGGCGAGCCGCTGCGGCATGGCAGCCGGGTCAGTGCGTGCGCGTTCAGTCGCGACGGCAAGTTCGTGGCGACCGGCAGCGAGGACAACACGGCCCGCGTCTGGCGAACCGACTCCGGCGACGCAGTGACGCCGCTCCTCAAACATCCCGGCACCGTCCTGCGGCTGCGCTTTCATCCATCCGGGCGGATGCTCCTGTCGGCGAGCAAGGGCCACTACGCGCGGGTGTGGGACGCGGCGACCGGCGAGCCGGTAACGCCGGCGCTCAAAACGTCTGGCTGGGTGGGCCGTGTGTTTGCGGCGAAGCCGGGCGAAGTGACGTGGGGCTTGAAGGAAGAAGGCCGCCCGGTGGCGCAACTCGTGGCACTGGCAGAGTGGCTGAGCGGCCACCGCATCGACGCGACCGGCGGCCTCGCCCCGCTGACCAACGACGAGCTGCGCACGGCCGGCGAACTGGCGGGTGTGAAATGACGGTGGGACGCAGTCGCAGATAGCTGGAGTTCACCCAGTGTTGCCGAGGCCCGGATCAGGCCGCCACCTTGGGGTTA
>CAZNSL010000907.1:0-2811 GCA_964574975.1 uncultured Alcaligenaceae bacterium
CCACGGGATGGCCCGCATGTCGTTGACGAGGTTGCCGTAGCCGAATGTCGTGCCGCGCTCGGTGAACAGCAGATTTGCGTTGCCGACCTCGCGCACCTTGGCGGCGACGTTCTTCATGTCCCACGGGGCCATGAATTGCCCCTTCTTGACGTTGACGGCCCGGCCGGTGCGGGCCGCCGCCTGCACGAGGTCGGTTTGCCGGGCCAGGAACGCGGGAATCTGGATCAGGTCCACGATCTCGGCCGCCGGGCCAATCTGCCGCTCCTCGTGGATGTCGGTAGTCAGCGGCAGGCCGAATCGCTCCTTGACGGCGGCGAGCGTCTTCAACCCTTCGACGATGCCGGGGCCGCGGAACGAGGAGCCGGAGGTGCGGTTGGCCTTGTCGAACGACGCTTTGAAGATGAGCGGGACGTTCAGCGTGCGGGCGAGGTTGGCGAGGTGGTCGGCGATTCGGAGCGTGAGTTCGTGCGACTCGATGACGCACGGCCCGGCGATGAAGACGAGCGGCCGACCGGCCCCGGCGGTAACGGGGCCGATCGTCGCGGTGCGGTCCTTCGGCATGATGGGTGTCCTCCTACTCACCTATCTTAGAGCTTGTCGTGAAACTTGAAATCCTCGCCTACCGCCGACGGAGCCAACGGCGGCCGAGCAAGGCGACAGGGCCGACTGCCAGCAAGAGCGTCGAAGGCTCCGGCACGCCCGTGACCTGGAACTGGAAGACGATGGCCTCCGGGGCTAAGCCGAAGTCCGCGGTCGTCGACGAGAATGTGGAACCGAACGCGGCCTGCGCGTCGAACGGTGTCGGGAAATCGGCGTCGGCGTCGCTCCCACCCCGCCGGGAACCCGTCGTGGGCGATCTCGATCAGGAGCGGCCCGCCGGCATAGACGAAGGGCGTGGCGAACGGGATCATGACGCCGAACGGGTTGGGGCTGCCACCTCCCGGGAAGTCGTCCGGACCGATGACGAGCGGCCCGGAGCGGACGATCACCTCATCGGCCCCGCGATTCGCCGCAAAGGTCGGGCTGAGCGACCCCGGAGGATTCGCCGACGTACTCATGCGGATCTCGTAATTGGCGACGATCTGGGAGGGAACGATAGGATCGGGGCCGTCGACGCGAAAGGTCAGGCCGCTGATCTGGTCGCCCACGTTCAGTTGGCCCAGGAGCGACGGCCCGAAGACCTGCTGGAATCGGCCTAGCTCGACACCCAGCGGCTGGGTGTCGCCAATGGACGCCTCCAAGTTAGCGAAGGCGTCGGGGACGACGATCACCTGGCCAAACGTGGCCGAGTGGCCGAGGATCATAGCCAGCATCGACGCTGCTCGGATGCGCCACCGGTTCATACGTCACCTCCCGTTGGTCTCGGATTCATCCCGCCCCACCTCCAGTGCCCCGTTCGGGGCAGGGGTGCGCCGCGCGTTGCGGCGTTTTTCCACCTTCATTTCCCGCGTCGGGCCGCATACGCTAGCCGGCATGTCCGCCGTCACGCCACTCCTGGACGCGGCCGCGGCCGGCGACCCGAAGGCGGCCGCCGACCTGCTGCCCCTCGTCTACGAGGAGTTGCGCAAGCTCGCCGCCGCTCGGCTAGCGGCTGAGAAGCCCGGTCAAACGCTCACGGCCACCGCCCTGGTTCACGAGGCGTATCTGCGGCTCGTAGACCAGGGCGGCAGCGCGAACTGGAGCAGCCGCGGCCATTTCTTCGCCGCCGCCGCCGAGGCCATGCGCCGCATCCTCATCAATCGCGCCCGTGCCAAAGGCCGGTTGAAGCGCGGCGGGAACCACCGGCGGGTCGACCTCGACGCCTTGGTCGATGCGGCGGTGGCCCCCGCCGAAGACTTGCTCGACCTGGACGACGCCCTCGGCCGACTGAGCGCCGCATACCCGCAGTGCGCTGAACTGGTCAAGTTGCGATTCTTCGCCGGTCTGACCCAGAGCGACGCGGCCACCGCTTTGGGGCTGCCTCGCCGGACCGCCGACCGGCATTGGGCCTTTGCCCGGGCCTGGCTGTTCGACTCGCTCGGCTCCGGCTGACGCAGCCGCCGCGAAAAACGTCCGACCGCGTGGCGCACCCCTGCCTGAAAAGGGGCACTGGAATCGGACTACCGCCCGGACCCAATCATGACCGACGCCGACCGCCACCTGATGACCCACTTCTCGGCCGCCCTGGACTGCGCACCCGGTGCGGAGCGAGCCGCGTACCTCGAAGCCGCTTGCGGCGCGGACGCCGACCTGCGGGCGCGGGTCGAAGCCTTATTGCGGGCGCACGACCAAGCCGGTCCGTTCCTGGAACGACCGGAAGCTACCGGACCCTTTTCGCCCGTGCCCTCCGAAGAAATGCCCGCGGCCAGACCGGGCGAAGACTCCGGAGCGGTCATCGGTCCGTACAAGCTATTGCAGTTGATCGGCCAAGGCGGCATGGGCACCGTCTGGATGGCCGAGCAGGCTCGGCCCGTGCAGCGCAAGGTGGCTCTGAAGCTCATCAAGCCCGGCATGGACACCCGGCAGGTGCTGGCCCGCTTCGAGGCCGAGCGGCAGGCGCTGGCCCTGATGGATCACCCCAACATCGCCAAAGTCCTCGACGCCGGGGCGACGGAGGCCGGCCGGCCCTACTTCGTGATGGAGTTGGTTAAAGGTGAGCCGATCACGCGCTACTGCGACGAGCATCGGTTGACGCCCCGCGAGCGGCTGGAGCTGTTCGGATTCGTCTGCCAGGCTGTCCAGCACGCCCATCAGAAGGGCATCATCCACCGCGACATTAAGCCGTCCAACGTCCTGGTCGCTCCCTACGACGGCAAACCCGTGGTCAAGGTC